>JBFMAM010000018.1:0-13398 GCA_040755805.1 Nitrospirota bacterium | reverse complement strand
CCGTACCCCGCCTTGATGTCACCTTAACATAGCTCTTATTTAAAATGCTAAGTCTTTCGGCGTCTTCCTCATTTATTTCAACTAATGCCTCGGGGACAACGAGGTCAAGAGCTTTAGACCTTGTTGACATGCTTCCTGAATGTTGTAATACATCCCTTATAACCATAGTCAGTGGATAGTCTGCATCTGGTTCTTCACCAGGGGTATAGCGGACAGGGTTAAAAACCTTCTTTTCAGAAGAAACAACAGAAGAAGAAGAAACGAGAAGGGAGTTTATCTCCTTTGAGATGTCATCAGGAGTTCTAACTCCCATGTCTTTTTCCATCGCCCATGTGAGGTTTCTAATAATCTGCCAGTCAGGAAGTGACTGGCCGGTTGCATCTACCACCTTGTGGACCTGCTGTGCAAGCCCTTCGGCATTCATGAAAGTGCCATCTTTTTCTGCCCAGCTCGATGCTGGCAAAACTACATGGGCTAATTTTGCGGTCTCCGTTAGTGAGATGTCCTGGACTATCAAGAGGTCTAACGCCTTTAAGCCTTTAATTATCGTTGCACTACCCGGAAAGGCCACGACAGGGTCTTCTCCAACAATATATAAAGCCTTTAGGGAACCAGGCTCGCAAAGCATTCCTCTAACACCTTTCCCTGCTTTCTCTAAGGGGATGTAACCTGGGCCAGCATCCGGCCTTATGCCCATCTGATAAAGGCCAAAGGTATTTGAGTACTCTGCTGGTATCTGTAAGGTTTCAGGTTCATCACCAAGCAGATTGACCAGATTGGCAGCGGTTAAAACTGTATTTAATCCCTTTGTATTTTCAGAGATACTGATTGAAAGGGATAACATCCTGCTCTTCGCATTAGCAAATGTTTCTGCAGCAGATGTGAGCTCTTCCTCGGTAATCCCCGTAATCTTAGAAACTGCATCAGGTGTGTAATCTTTTAATGCCTCATCAAGAGATGAAAACGCTTGAACCTTTGATGCCTTTTCTTTATCAAAAAGACCTTTATCTATTATAACCTTCATCATTCCGTTCAGCAGTGCTACCCCTGTGCCCTGTTTTATCCTGAGCCATTGCGAACTGTGTCTTGTTAGTTTTGTCTCTCTGCTGTCAGCAACAATAAGCTGTGCGCCCTCTATCCTCTTTGCCCATAGAATATTGAGTCCAAAGATAGGATGGGTTATACTCGGGTCTGATTCAACGACGAGTATGACCTCTTTATTTAGAGGTGTTTTGAGGTCAACCCTGTGGCCTTTTTGACCGAATGACATATTCCACGCCTTCTCTACAAGTCCATAGCCTAATGAAGCAGAAGAGTCAATATTATTAGAACCAATAACATTCCTCATAAATTTCTGTAGCATGTAATTATCTTCATTAGTGCATCTATGCGAGCCTATGGCTCCTATAGAAGAAGAGCCATGCTGATCGGTGATGGATTTTAAGCTATCAGCGATGTAACTCAATGCCTCATCCCATGTTGCTGGCGCAAGTTCACCATCTTTTCTTATTAACGGTGTCTTGAGACGGTTTTCGCTGTATATGTAGTCAAAGCCGAATCTTCCCCTGCCGCAAAGATTCCCATCACTTACCCCAATGCCCTCTTTGCCTCTCGACCTCAGGATTTTCCCATCTCTTATCCCTAATGTAAGGGTGCAACCAACTCCGCAGAATGAACATATAGTATCCTTTTCCTCAAGGAACCATGGCCTGGCCTTAAATTCATACGGTTTGCTGAGGAGTGCACCTGTAGGACATATATCTATACATTGACCACAATAATCGCACTCAAGTATTTCACCAAATGCAGGCTGCACTACTGTCGGGAATCCTCGGTTAATCAAGCCCAAGGCCCCTCTGCCCTGATATTCATCGCAGATCCGTACGCATTTACCACATAGAATGCATCTGTTGGAATTCAGCTCTATTAAAGGTCCTCTGACATCAGGAGGGACTCCTTTCCTGGGCCTTATGAATCTGCCTTCAGTTTTACCGTATTCATAGGCAAGATCCTGGAGGTCACACTCACCTGCCTTGTCACATATCGGACAATCGAGGGGGTGGTGGACTAACATGAGTTCGAGTATGGTCTGACGAATCTTTCTGAGTTTAGGTGTATCAGTTTTTACTACCATCCCGGATGTAACAGGGCTTGAACATGATGCAAAAAGCCTCGGCTGTCCTTCTACCTCAACCACGCAAAGCCTGCAGGAGCCATATGGCTTCAGTCTCTTGTCATAACAGAGATTGGGTATATAGATACCATTTTTCAGTGCAGCCTGAAGAATGGTGCTTTCTTCTTCTGCTGTAACTTTTCTGTCATTAATTGTAAGCTCTATCATCCTGCTACCTCCTCCTTTACCGCCTCCTTTTTCATTCCTTCTAACATTATATTAACGAATTCCTGAAGTTCAAACTCACTATAATGACGGGCAGCACCAGGCAGTATCTTTATAGATTTGAACTTGCAGGCATCATAGCAGCTCCTGCAGTGCACACAGAGCTCCTGGTTAATCTTATGCGGCTTTTTCTTTTCACCAGTAATTGCCTTCGAAGGGCATGCCCTCAGACATGCCATACATCCCTTACAGAGCTTTTCAACTATATAGAATGTGCAGAGGTCACGACAGACACCCACCCTACACCATTTATCTTTTATATGCTCTTCATATTCATCTCTAAAATATTGGATTGTAGTAAGGACAGGGTTTGGAGCTGTAAAACCGAGACCACAAAGGGATGCTGCAATAATGTCTCTACCTAGATCACCCAGTGTTTCAACATCCCCTTCTTTACCGCGGCCCTCACAGATATCAGTAAGCATATCGAGCAATATCTTTGTTCCTACCCTGCATGGTACGCACTTTCCGCAGGATTCATCCGCAGTAAACTCAAGGAAAAACTTTGCCACACTTACCATACAGTTATCGCTATCCATCACAACCATACCACCAGAACCCATTATGGCACCACTCTTGACAATGTCTTCATAGGTCACAGGGAGGTCAAGGAGATCCTCAGGGATGCAGCCACCTGATGGTCCTCCTACCTGGACAGCCTTGAATTTCCTTCCCCTCTTCATTCCGCCACCAATATCATAGATAATTGTCCTCAGTGGGACACCCATCGGTACTTCAATAAGTCCTATATTATTTACAGCCCCTGTGAGTGCAAAGACCTTTGTCCCTGGGCTCTTTTCAGTTCCAAGGCTTCTGTACCAATCAGCGCCATTCAATATTATGGGTGGTATCTGTGCTAAGGTCTCAACATTATTTAAGACCGAAGGTTTGTCCCAGAGTCCTTTATGAGCAGGGAAGGGCGGCCTTGGTCGTGGCATACCACGCTTTCCTTCTATAGAACGCATAAGGGCTGTTTCCTCACCACAGACGAATGCGCCAGCACCCTGATATATCGCAAGGTCAAAGTCAAAGCCGCTATCAAGGATATTCTTGCCGAGGAGCCCTGCCTCATAGCACCGTTCTATTGCTAACTGTAGTCGATGTACTGCCAAGGGATACTCAGCCCTGACATAGATGTAACCATTATGTGCCCCTATTGCCTTAGCACCTATAATCATACCTTCTATGACAGAATGTGGGTCTGCCTCCATGACTGACCTGTCCATAAAAGCGCCTGGGTCTCCCTCATCACCATTGCATAACATGAATTTCAGATCAGATCTTACCTTTGAGGCAAATTCCCATTTCAGGCCTGTTGGAAAGCCTGCACCACCTCTACCCCTTAATCCAGAATCCTTTACGACCTTTATTATCTCTTCAAATGTCATCTCGGTCAATGCCTTTGCAGCTGCCTGATAACCATCTCTCGCAATGTATTCATCGAGACTCTCAGGGTCTATCATCCCTTTGTTCCTTAGAACCCTGAGGACCTGATGTTTAAAGAATGAGATGTCCATCATTACAGGTACAGGCAACTTCTTCTCTGGCTCTACGAACACCAACTTCTGATAAGGTCTGCCTTTCACAAAATGCTCTTCAACTAACTTGGGTACCTCTTCGATAGTTAATGTCTGGTAAAAGATTTGATCAGGATATACAGTCATGACAGGACCCAGCGCACAATATCCATTGCAGCCTGTCAGGATTACCCTTACCTCTTCCTCAAGACCTCTCTTTTTAATCTCTTCCTTGAGGGCATCCCTTACTATCAAGCTTCCACTGGCAACACATCCAGTCCCTGCACATAGCATCAAATTTGCACGAAATCTTGCCATCCTATCCCTCCTCTGTAACAGGGTTCGAGGGTTCGAGGGTTCAAGGATTCAAGTTTGTAATTCTTTATTTCACTTGACCCCTTGAGTCCTGGCCCCCTTGAATCCTGACTTTTAGTATGTCGTCTCATAGCCAACACTCAGGGCATATTTTTCAACAACATTACCACCTAAGACATGTTCTTTAAATATCTCTCTGATCTTTTCATCATTCAGATCTATATATTTAATAGGTGGTTGATTGATTATCTCTACAGTGGCCATAGGTTCACGGGCACAAAGACCGGCACAGCCTGAAGTCGTAATAATAACATCTTCTGCCCCGGCCTTTGCAACCTCCTCCATCAGGGCTGTCATGACAGGTCTTGCCCCTGCTGCTATTCCACATGTCCCCATATGGACTGTAATCTTTGCCCTGTGGCCGCCTTCTCTTAAGGTAAAGGTTGCCTTATGTTTTTCTTTAATCCTCTGAAGCTCATCTATTGTTATTCTCACTGGTAAAATATATTTCTCTACAGGATTTCCACCCATGATATGCTCTTTAAATATCTCTCTAATCTTCTCGGCATTCAGGTCACAATATTTGACAGGTGGTTGGTTGATTATCTCTAAAGTAGCCATAGGTTCGCGGGAACATCGCCCGGCGCAGCCTGAGGTCGTAACTACAACATCTTCTGCCCCGGCCTTTGCAACCTCCTCCACCAGGGCTGTCATGACAGGTCTTGCCCCTGCTGCTATTCCACATGTCCCCATATGGACTGTAACCTTTGCCCTGTAACCGCCGTCTCTGTCCATCTTACTCCTCCTTTTCCTCTATAACCTCTGCTTCTTCTACAGGAGCTGCTTCTACACTTACTGGTGCATATTTGTTAATAGCAGCTGCTGCCTTCTTTGGGGTTAATAAACCGTGTGCAGTCTGGTCTATCATCATACAAGGTGCGAGACCACAACAACCGATGCAGCGGACGGTCTCGAGAGAAAATATCCTGTCTTCGGTTGTCTCACCAACACCTACCTTTAATACCTCCTTAATCTTCTCCAATACTGTCTCAATCCCCTTCACAAAGCAGGCTGTTCCGAGACAGACCCGTATAGTATGTTTACCCCTCGGCTTCATTGTAAAGAAGGCATAAAAGGAGACGATACTATGGATCTCGGCTGCTGGAATATTCAATCCCCTCGATATTCGTTTTTGTATCTCAGGGGGAAGATACCCTACTATCTCCTGAGCACGCTGAAGTGTTGGTATTGAGCTACCAGGCTTCTTTTTGTACTCCTTGATAGCCCTGTCTAATTCATCAAGCATGGAAGGGGTGAATTCTTCTTCGGGCTTTTCCTCTACATAAACCTTTCCCCTTATTAATGCCCTCCGTGTTACATCTCCGAGCACTGCTGGAGAAAAGGGCTTTGGAACATAGTCAATGGCGCCGAGTTCAAGGGCTTCTTTAATCGTCTCCTGCGATGGATAATCTGCTGTTATTACTATACCTGTATCCGGTCTCGACTTTTTTATCCATCTTGTAAGGGCAAGACCATCCATCTCAGGCATCTTTAGGTCGGTGAGGACAAGGCTATAATTGTTTTGTTCCATCTTAGTAATCGCCTCTTTTCCACCCAAGGCGCCTTCCACGTCATAACCTATTGCCTTGAGTGTCCTCTCTGCGTTTTTTATTGCAGCAGGCTCGTCATCCACAATAAGGATTTTAGATGTTTCTGCCATATAGAACCTCCTTTGATTTGCGTTTAATCTACTATGAGGGTTGAATCCATGTCAACCATAAAAATTATTCTTTAATCTATATCAGGTAGCTTTACGTCTGAAATCATTTTATAAATGACTAACATCCCAGTATTTCCATTTTAAATAATCATTAATCGCCCTTGCTGCCTTTTTCCCGGCACCCATAGCCATGATAACTGTTGCAGAGCCTGTAACTATATCCCCACCGGCAAAGACGCCTCTCTTGGAGGTCATGCCTGTCCCTTCTTCAGCTATAATGTAACCCCTCTTGTTTAACACCAAATCCGGCATAGTTTTTGTTAGAAGCGGATTTGCCCTTGTCCCGAGCGCAGGTATTGCTATATCTATTTCGATCTGGAATTCACTGCCCTTTATAGGAATAGGTCTTCTCCTGCCAGATTCATCAGGTTCTCCGAGTTCCATCTTTATACATTCAACTCCGCAGACATTTCCTTTACCATCATCAATAAATCTTGCAGGATTTGTTAAGAGCATGAATTCTATCCCCTCCTCTTTTGCATGATGAAGTTCTGCCTTTCTTGCTGGCATCTCAGCCTCAGAACGCCTGTACATAAGATAGACCTTTTCAGCGCCAAGTCTTAGTGCTACTCTTGCTGCATCCATAGCCACATTTCCACCACCAAATACAGCGACCCTTTTACCCCTTTTTATCGGTGTATCATAATCAGGGAAAAGATATGCCTTCATCAGATTAGCCCTTGTTAAAAATTCGTTTGCAGAGTAAACACCATTTAGATTTTCTCCTAATATTCCCATAAACATAGGTAAACCTGCACCTGTTGCGATAAAACAGGCATCATATCCCCCGTCATTCAATAGTTCATTAATAGTATAGAGTTTTCCAATCACTACATCAAGGACGAGTTCAACCCCCAATTTTTTTATATATCCAACCTCTCTTTCTACTATTACCTTTGGAAGTCTGAATTCCGGTATGCCATAAATCAATACCCCACCAGGTTTATGTAATGCCTCAAATAAAGTAACCTGATGGCCAGACTTTGCAAGGTCTGCTGCGCAGGTTAGACCACCAGGGCCTGAGCCTATTATAGCTACCTTTCTACCAGTAGGCCGTGGTTTCTCAGGTATCTGAATCTCAACTTTTTCTACCTCGTAATCGGCAACAAATCTCTCCAGGTTGCCTATTGCGACAGGCTCACCCTTTTTACCCAAGAGGCATAAAGATTCACATTGAATCTCCTGGGGACATACCCTTCCACAGACAGCAGGTAATGCATTCTTCTCCTTAACTTTATAGCATGCCTCTAAGAACTTACCCTCTTTAATTAGACCTATAAATTTAGGGATATCCACCTCTACAGGGCAGCCCTCTTTACAGGAAGGCCTCTTGCAGGCTAAACATCTATGTGCCTCTTCAACCGCCTCTTCAGGAGAATATCCATAAGGAACCTCATTAAAATTCCTTGCCCTCATTAGAGGGTCCTGTTCCCTCATCTTTACTCTGGGCTTTTTCTTTTCCTCTCTTTTCTCCTCTTTTTCCTCCATCTTATTTAACACACATTTTTTCTATATATCTTTCCATGGCTATCCTTTCTTCATCAAGATACATCTGCTGTCTTTTCATAAGCAAATCAAAATCCACCTTGTGACCATCAAATTCAGGGCCATCAACACAGGCAAACTTTGTTTCGCCTCCAACTTCTACCCTGCATACACCACACATTCCTGTTGCATCAACCATAATTGAATTCAGACTGACAATGGTTTTTACATCGTATTTCTCTGTTGTCTTACAAACAAATTTCATCATAATAGCTGGGCCGATAGCAACTACTAATTTTATATCCTTATCCTCTCTTAAAAGCTCATCTAAAGGAACAGTTACCACTGCTTTTCTGCCATAGGAGCCGTCATCTGTTGTGATAATTAATTTATCTGATATCTCACGTATCTTTTCTTCCCAGAAAAGGAGAGCCTTTGTCCTTGCACCTATGATCGAAATTATTTTATTGCCTGCCTTTTTTAATGCCCTTGTTATTGGATAGATAGGTGCGATCCCGACACCACCGCCTACACAGACAACTTTTCCAAAATTTTCTATATGGGAAGGCATTCCGAGTGGGCCAGTTACATCAGATATATAATCACCTTCATTTAATGTGCCCAGATGATAGGTTGTCTTGCCAACCTTCTGGAAGACAGTAGTTATGGTTCCTCTGTCCCTATCAAAATCAGCGATGGTTAAAGGTATTCTCTCTCCTTCCTCGTGAATCCGAAGGATAAAGAAATTGCCTGGTTTTGCCTTCCTTGAAATATCCCTGGCCTCAATTTCGAATAAGGTTACGTACTCAGAGAGCTCTTCCTTCTTTAAGATCTTAAACGTTGTCCTTCCTTTCTTGTTTGAATTCTAAGTTAGCCCAGTTAATTCATGAACTTTTTGGAGGATCGCTGTAAATAAAATGTTTTTCCCATTTCATTAATTTCCATGAATTAACTGGGTTAGAGTGAATAGTTAAGTCGCGCTAACCAAAGTAGCCAGCCCACTCTCAGGTTGTTGCGGATTAGAGCTAGCATAGTCTCATTTGCCTGATGGTTAATCTCTTTAACAACACCTGTCATCGGGGCTATCAATTCATGTGTCTCACCTTTGCTGCTCGTTACCCTGGCAAAAGGTTCCCCAGCTACAAAGGTGCTTAGCTCTTCTGGTAGTTCTATAAGGAGAGGCTCGGTAGTAAGTAGCCAGTATCTGAGGTCACAACCAACCTCCCAAATTCCCTCCTTAATCGGCCTTGCCCATATGCCTTCCTTATAGAATATAACAGGGTCTTCTTCTCTTAAAGGGACTATATAGTCTCTGAACTCATCGATAAATGATTGCCTTAGTATCCAGCCTCTCTTATCAAATATCTTCTTTGCTACATTTATCATAAACTCAGGTGTAAAGGGCTTCTCAATATATTCAAATACCCCAAGTCTTAATGATTCTTCAGCATCCTCTAATGTAGGATAGCCTGTTATGATGACCGCATCTAACTTTGGTTGAATAATCCTGGATTCTTTTATTACTGTTAATCCATCAACGTCCGGCAGCCTTATGTCCGAAATTAGAAGGTCAAATTCCTCGCTACCGACTCTCTTTATCGCCTCCTTTCCCCTGTCAACTGTTATGATATTATAGCCTTGAGCTCCAAGTATCCTTTTACAGCTTAAGGTTACCGCGGGGTCATCATCTACTACTAATATCTTCCCTTTCTTTTCTAAATCTACTACTAATATCTTCCCCAAATATGAGATATGCCTCCGTTTATTGCATTGTCACGTATCGCCGAATTTTAAGTCCCTGAACTCCTATTCTTCCTCTTGGCCAAGGGCCTTTTTTACTGCTAACAGGAGACCATCAGGTGTAAAGGGCTTCTCAATATAGTCATATGCACCAAGCTTTATGGAAGATATAGCCGTAGCAAGGGTACTATATCCTGTTATGATTATGACTTCAGTATCAGGCCATTTCCTCTTGATTTGCCTGAGGACCTCCATGCCATCCATATCAGGCATCTTGATGTCTACCAGGGCAAGGTTAAAGCTCTCATTTTCTATTATCTTCAGCCCATCTATTCCACTCTTAGCCATCTTTACATCATAACCCTCACTGGTAAGTGCTCGTTGGCAGCTTATCAATACTATA
Organism: Nitrospirota bacterium; assembly: GCA_040755805.1. Classification (GTDB taxonomy): domain Bacteria; phylum Nitrospirota; class Thermodesulfovibrionia; order Thermodesulfovibrionales; family SM23-35; genus JBFMAM01. The sequence continues at coordinate 3,760 of JBFMAM010000018.1, read as the reverse complement.
TCTTCATCATCTATCACAAGAATCTTGCCTTTACTCATGGTGACCTCCGTTCCAATACAAAATGCAAAGTGAAAAATGAAAAATAAAAAAACCTTCCTAAATTTACAATTTGCAATTTGCATTTTGCAATTGTTGTTTTTTTATCTCTCATAAAAAGGTAACCTCACAAAGAAGCTTGTTCCCTCTCCTACCTTACTTTTTGCAAATATCCTGCCTCCGTGGTCCTGAATAATCCCATGGCTTACAGCGAGACCAAGTCCTGTCCCTTTCCCAACCGGTTTTGTAGAAAAGAAAGGTTCAAAGAGTTTTGCCATATTCTCTTCAGATATGCCATGACCTGTATCGGCAAACTCAACCTCTGCAAAGGGCTTACCATTTTCAAAAACCTTCCGTGTGCAGATAGTGAATGTCCCTTTCCCATCCATCGCATCCGCTGCATTGATAATCATATTCAAGAAGACCTGCTGAAGCTGGGATGCATCTGACTTTACAGGTGGGAGAGATTCATCAAAATCCATGATAATGTTGATATTGAAAAAATCAGCTTTATGCCTCACCATATTTAAAGAGCTCTTCAGCACGTCATTTATGTTCACAGGGCCTTTATCTACCGTAGTAGCTCTTGAAAAGCTAAGAAGTTCCTTAATGATAGTTGAGCATCGATTTGCCTGTTCTATAATGACCTCGATGTCTTCTCTTTCCTGACTCTCCTCCTTGAATCTCTCACGCAGAAGATGAGCAAAGGTAATTATACCTGTTAGTGGGCTGTTTATTTCGTGGGCTACACCTGCAGCCATCCTTCCGAGGGATGCAAGCTTTGCGGAATGTATAAGTTGTGCCTGTGCTTTCCGAATTTCCTCTGTTTTTTCCTCAACCTTCTTCTCGAGTATGTTCCCCCACTCCATTAGTTCTTTCTTTGCCTTTGAAAGCTCTGCCGTCATAGTATTGAATACCCCTGCGAGCTCCCCCATCTCATCCCTTGTATCTATTGTGACAGTATAATTAAGGTCGCCTGAAGCTACCTTTCTCATACCTCTTCTAAGGATGCGGACAGGTTTTGATATGAGATTCCATAGGATTATCGAAAGGACAATAGCTGAAATGATTAAAAGACCAATGACATATGTTGTTAGCACTATTTTGTGTTGTTTTATTCTCCTGTCAAGGTATTCAAGTGATAGATCTGACTCTACAAGGCCGAGAACCTTCTGTTCCTTGGAGTGTGCATGGCATGCTGAAGTATAACATCCTGGCTTGTTATAAATAGGCTGTACCATATTTAAAATTCTGTAGCCTTCGGGGGCCTTTTTAAATGCCCGGCTTACCTTAATTTCTGGTTGACCCGGCCCTAAATGGCAGGATTGGCAGGCTGGGGCACTTTTAGTCAGTATCGTTCCAATATCTTCTTTTTTAGAAGAATACGCAACCCTGCCTTTACTGTCAAATATCCTTACATAGATAACTCCTTCGGTTTTGCCTATGTCTTCCACAGTATGTTGTATCATCGGTTGATGGAAAGTCATCATTCCATAATCTGTACTTTTTTTTACAAGCTCCCCGAAAGAGATACCTTGCTTAACAGCGTCATTTAAAAAATCATTCTCCTCATGACGGACTAAAATATACCAGAAGATAGCACTTCCTATAAGCATCATGACACCTATAGTCAGAATGAGTTTCCCGGTTAAAGAGTATGTCAATCTCTTTAATTCCATGCTTATTTGAAAGAATTTATACTACTGTAGTTTAGCAAAAATTCCTAACTCTTTGAAATAAAACGATTTTTAAGTCAGGCGAGACGCCTAACCTGCTACTTTAAAAACCGATACTTTCAAAGAGTTATATCAGTAGGACAGTCCCGAAAGCTTTCGGGACTGTCCAAAGGCAAAATTTGCTAAACTACGGTATACTATTTATTATAATAAAATTGCAAGTTAAAACTAAATACAATGAGAAATCATTTTCCATACGATCTAGTATGCTGTCCCATAAATAACTTTGCTCTAACTGTCATTCCAAGCAAAGCAAGGAACCCTGAACTTGATTCAGGGTTGCTTCAGGACTTTGTCCCTCGCAATGACAGTGTATAGAAGTGGTAGGGACATTACACTATCGTTATTTGAAATTATCGTCTTTTTATGAGGCACACTATGAGAGATGAAGAAAAGACAAAAGAGCAACTCATAAATGAATTGGTAGAGATACGCAAACGGATTACTGAATTGAGAAAATCAGAAGCCGAGTACAAGCAAACAGGGGAGGAGCTTGAACGGCTCCGACGTCAAAACGAGCTCATTTTGAATTCAGCAGGGGAAGGGATTCTTGGGTTAGATTTACAGGGGAACCACGTATTTGTTAATCCATCTGCAGCGAGAATGCTGGGGTATGGAGTTAAGGAACTTATCGGCCGACACAGTCACACAATTTGGCATCACTCTAAAGCAGATGGGAGTCTATATCCAGAAGAAGAGTGTCCAATCTATAGGGCATTTAAGGACGGTACTGTCCATCATATAACAGACGAAGTTTTTGGGAGAAGGGATAATACTATTTTCCCAGTCGAATACACCAGCACCCCTATCGTAGAAAATGGCAAGCTTGTTGGAGCAGTCGTAACTTTTAAGGACATCACCGAGCGCAAGCGAGTAGAGGAGGCACTACGTGAAAGCGAAGAACGCTACCGGAAGCTCATCCAGCAATCAGTAGAAGCGATTTACATGTTTGAACCAGAAACAAAGCGTGTACTGGAAGCGAATACTGCATTTTTAGACTTCCTTGGATACACGGCCAAGGAGGTGCAAACATTAACATTATATGATTTCGTGGCACACGATAGAGAGAGTATTGATGTGTATGTTCAGCAGATATCAATGTCCGGGGCAATTACCATAGGAGAACGTTTATGGCGACGTAAAGACGGATCAGTGATAGATGTTCGGGTGACTGCAAGCAAAATCCAGCATAGAGGAAAAGATATCTGCTTCGCTGTTGCCCGTGACATAACCGAGCGCAAGCAGGCAGAGGAGGCGCTAAGAGAGAGCTTCAAAAAGTTGCAGAGAACCATAGAGGGCACTATCCAGGCCATAGCCAAGATAGTCGAGATATGGGATCCTTACACAACCGGCCATCAACGACGAGTGACTCAGCTTGCCTGTGCCATCGCCAGGGAGATGAACCTTTCAGAGAAGCAGATTGAGGCAATTCGCGTAGCAGGGCTACTTCATGACATCGGCAAGATAATTATACCATTAGGAATCCTCAGTAAACCAAACAAGATAAACAATGATGAATCAGACATCATAAGGAGACATGTACAAGTCGGTTATGAGATACTGAAAGATGTAGAATTTGATTGCTTGGTCACCCAGATTGTACTTCAGCATCACGAAAGGATGAACGGTTCCGGATATCCCCAAAAGCTTATGGGTGACGAGATTCTCCTCGAGGCAAGAATTTTGGGTATTGCTGATGTAGTCGAGGCAATGACCTCCCCTCGCCCCCACCGTCCGCCTTTGAGTATAAAAAAGACCCTGGTGGAAGTCTTCAAGAAGAAAGACACGCTTTTTGACCAAAGGGTGGTAGATGCTTGTATAAAGGTTTTTACCGAAAAAGGGTTTAATTTCGTTTAAATTTTTTTCAGTTAATTTTTTTCTTGACACCGGTTGATATTTTCGGGTATAAAACAGACGCTTATGCCCGGAACCTACATACCATCAGATTATTTACCGGTTCTTATCTTTATTATTATTGCAACGGCCTT
>JBFMAM010000017.1:0-13579 GCA_040755805.1 Nitrospirota bacterium | reverse complement strand
TACATCAAAGGGTGCGATGCTCTTAGGCCAGATGATGCCGTCTTTGTCATTATTCTGCTCTATGGCTGCGGCTGCAATCCTTGCAGGTCCGATACCATAACTTCCCATGATAATCGGTCTTTCCTGTCCAGTTTTGTCGAGATAGAATGCCTTTAAGGGCAAAGAGTATTTTGTGCCGAGCTTGAAGATATTTCCGATTTCAATGGCGCTTTCAATTCTTAGAGATGCATTGCATTTCGGGCATGAATCGCCTTCCTTTGCAACATGTATGTCCTGCCATTCAGCGCCGAAGTCCCTTCCTGGCCTTATCCCTTTTACATGATAATGTGGCTTATTGGCACCGCTTATATAAATACCCTCTTTAAGACACGTGTCAGCGATTATTCTAATTTTGTGGCTCATAGGGCCGATGAATCCAGCCTCGACTCCGAGTATATCTTTTACCTCTCCTTTTTGTGCTGGTCTATATTCGCCGATAATCTTGTTGAACTTTTTTTCATGCAATTCCTGATCTCCCCGCACGAGTGCAAGCACAGGGTCGTTATCACTGATGACGAGTATGCTTTTTATAAAATATTTCGGGTTGATTTTTAAAAAATCGGATACCTCTTGAACTGTTCTTCTCTCTGGTGTATATACCTCTTCTAATTCCCAATCTTTTGCCTCAACATTTCTGGGTATAGAGAGGGCAAGTTCGATATTTGCAGCATACCCACATGAGTCACAGAGCACGACCTCGTCTTCTCCAGCCGGGCTCGGCGCCATGAATTCATGTGCCATTCTGCCGCCCATCATTCCAGGGTCTGATTCAACCATATAAAACTTAAGCCCACACCGCATAAAAATTTTATGGTAAGCCTCTGCATGGAGCTGATAGCTTCTTTCAAGCCCATCTTCGTCAGCATCAAAGCTGTAGCTATCCTTCATTAAAAATTCTCTTGTGCGTAGCACTCCACTTTTCGGTCTTGCCTCATCCCTCAGTTTTGTCTGAATCTGATACCATACCTGTGGCAGATCTCTATATGAACGGATTTCCCTCGCTGCAAGCCATGTTATGACCTCCTCATGCGTCATACCCAGACACATATCCCTGCCACCTCTATCTTTTAGCCTGAACATTTCATCACCTATCTCATACCATCTACCGGTCTCCTGCCATATCTCTGCTGGGTGCAACACAGGCATGGTGATTTCCTGCGCGCCTATGGCATTCATCTCCTCCTGGATGATTTTATTTATCTTCTCTATAACCCTGAGACCGAAAGGTAGATAAATATATAAGCCTGCTGCAAGCTGCCTTATATATCCAGCCCTTAGCATCAATATATGGCTGATGGCCTCTGCATCAGCAGGGGTTTCCTTTAAGGTTGGGATAAACATCTTAGAGAAATGCATAGGTCTTCTCATCTAATATAGAAAAATTTATCAGAAAAGTGTTAAATTAATCTAAACGTTGCATTAAAAGGAGGCAGATATTTAATGCAGAGAATGCCGATTACGCCTGAGGGCTATCAGAAGCTACAGGAGGAACTTGAGAGGCTTTTAAAGATAGAGAGACCTAAAAACATAAAGGCCATAGCAGAGGCCCGTGCACATGGTGACCTTTCTGAAAATGCAGAATACCACTCTGCTAAGGAAAGGCAGTCCTTTATAGAGGGAAGGATACGGGAGCTTCAGGCAAAACTGGCTCTATCTGAAGTTATTGACCCATCGAAGATAAGTCAGTCAAAGGTCGCCTTTGGTGCAAAGGTCAGGGTTTTAGACGTAGAAGCAGATGAGGAATATGTTTTTACACTGGTAGGCCCTGATGAAGCAGATGTCAGGAATGGAAAGATATCTATAAACTCACCTGTCGGCAGATCATTGCTTGGCAAAAGGGTTGGCGATACAGCAATAATTAAAGCGCCTGCACGAACCATGGAGTATGAGATATTAGAGATCAGCTTTGAGTAGATACTTCAGGGCAAAAATAATAAATAACCTTTCTTTAAACAGCAAAAACAGTCTTCTTACTATAGCACCCTTAGAACCAGTAATTAATCCTGAGCCTGGGCAGTTCTATATGATAGAAGTCTGCAATTCGTATGACCCTTTGCTCAAAAGACCCTTCAGCTTTTTCAGAAAAACATCAGAAGGAATCCGGTTTTTATATGAGGTGAGAGGCAAAGGTACCATGATGATGAAAGGCTTAAGAGATGGCACAGTGCTAAATGTCCTCGGCCCCTTAGGGAAGGGATACCCAGAACCTGAAAGTGATAAGACCCCTTTACTTATTGCAGGTGGTATCGGTATCGCATCTATCTTTCCTCTCGCAGAGGCCTTGGCAAAAAAGGCATACGTACTATATGGTGCCAGGGATAAAGATGGGCTTCTGATGCTCGATGAATTGAAAGGGTTAACGGATGAACTGATTATCAGTACCGATGACGGCTCTATGGGAGAAAAGGGCACAGTTGTTGATGTTTTAAATGATTTTTTAGTTCATCTGTCACCTATCACGCAGGCTAACCCCGAAAGCATTCGGGGCTGCGGCTACTCAATTTATGCCTGTGGTCCAAAACCTATGCTCGAGGCTGTATCAAGGATTGCTTTTAAAAAAGGGTTAAAAGGTTATATATCGGCTGAGGAGCATATGGCATGTGGAGTTGGTGCGTGTCTGGGATGTGCTGTCAGAACAATTAATGGATATAAAATGGTTTGTAAGGAAGGACCGGTATTTTCGATTGAGGAGATTGTGTGGTAATGGATTTAACTGTTTATATAGGTCATCTAAAACTCAAAAACCCCGTCATGACTGCCTCTGGAACCTTTGGATATGGTGAGGAATATTCTGAGTTTGTTGACCTGAATATGCTCGGTGCCATTGTTGTTAAGGGAGTATCATTAGAGCCAATGAATGGTAGCCCACCTCCAAGGTTATGTGAAACACCATGCGGCATGCTTAATGCAATCGGCCTTCAGAATATCGGGTTGAAGAGATTTTTGAAAGAGAAGCTACCTTATCTGAGGAGATTTGACACAAAGGTGATAGTCAATGTCCTCGGAAATACCCTTCAGGAATATGTGAAGCTTTCGAAGGCCTTTGATAATTCAGGTGTGGATGGGATAGAACTGAATGTCTCATGCCCGAATGTAAAAAAAGGAGGGATTATATTCGGCACCGATAAGAAGACACTTGCAAGGCTTATATCAAAGGTGAGGCAATCTGTAAAAAGGGCGGTACTGATTACAAAATTATCCCCGAATGTATCGAATATCCAGGAGTTTTCAAGGATAGCTGAAGATTTTGGTAGTGATGCCATATCATTGATCAACACCATACCAGGAATGGCTATTGATATTGAGACGTGGAGGCCAAAACTTGCAAATACTACAGGTGGCCTATCAGGCCCTGCAATCAAACCGCTCGCTGTAAGGATGGTCTGGGAGGCTTATAATGCTGTGAAGATTCCGATAATCGGTATGGGTGGTATTATGAATGCGGGGGATGCGATAGAGTTTATGCTTGCTGGTGCTACGGCTGTGGCAGCTGGTACCGCAAATTTTGTGAACCCGAGGGTGACCGTAGAAATCATTAGCGGGATCGAGGCGTATTTAAAGAAAAAGGGTATCCTTGATGTAAAGGAACTTATCGGGGGTCTGAATGCAACCTAATCCTATAATAACTTTGACAACTGATTTTGGCTACAAAGACCCCTTTGTAGGGATTATGAAGGGGGCAATACTTAATATAAATCCTTTTGTTAACATAGTTGATATTACCCATAATATAAGCCCTCAGAGCATAATAGAAGCAGCCCTCACAATAGAGATGAGCTTTGCATCCTTTCCATATAAAACTATTCATGTCGTTGTTGTTGACCCCGGTGTGGGTTCTGTTCGAAGACCTATTATTGCAATAACTGACCACTACTTATTCGTAGGGCCTGACAATGGTATTTTTTCTCGAATTTATAACTTAACTGAAACCCTCCAGGTTATACATATTACATCAGAACATTATTTTATGCCCCGGAGGAGCTCTACCTTCCATGGCAGGGACATATTCGCCCCTGTAGCTGCATGGCTCTCGAAGGGTATCAATGTATCAAAATTCGGTGAACCCATTACTGACTATGTGACTGTACCGATACCAGCCCCTGTCATGCCAGCAAGGAATATAATCGAGGGTATGGTAATCTATATAGACCGTTTTGGAAATGCCATGACCAATATAAAGACTCAGAATATAGAAGACCTTTACGCCAGTAAACCCGGAGGAAGACTTAAGGTTCTGGTTAAAGGTAAAGAGGCACCTTTTAAGAGTCACTATTCTCAGGCAGAAAACGCCGGACCTTATTCATTAATAAATAGCTTTGACTATCTCGAACTTTTTGTGTACAGGGGCAGTGCCTCTTCAGATTTTGGCATAGTGGTCGGCGAAAAGGTAAGGGTTATATTATCCTAAACACAAATAACACAATTAACCACAGAGAACACAGAGATTTAAAATAACGAGTACACTGAGTGACTTTTTTAATAATAATCTTTTTCTCGGTGTTCTCACTGCTGTCTCTGTGACCTCTGTGGTTTTTAAAATGTATCTTCTGTTTAAACCCTCGGTTTTGCAAGTATCTCAAGAACCCTTAGGTCGAGAAACCTCTTGGAGGCGGCTGACTTAAGAACCATCACGGTATCAGCACCCCTTGCCGTACCTGCAACTGTAAGAATCTCTTCACCTTCAGGGATAAGGCCAGCATCAACAGCCATCATAACAATCTCGCAGCATACCTTTGGTCCTTCGCCGAACCTTCTCAGGGTGTTGGCAACAATGAGTGTTGGATAAATGCCACTGAACTTTGCTGTAAAGGCGGTTTCTATGGAGTGGGTAAGCATTGAACCTGTAAAGACCTTCGCTCCATGTGCCTCAATCTTTTTTCTCACGTCATCGGACATCTCATTGGTATTCGGATCTTTAAAGCCGGATGAGTGAGTTACCACAACAGTGTTAATCAAGGATCCCTTTAATGCCTCAGAAAATAAGAGACCTGTTTCACCTGTTGTCGAGGCAACAACTATGTGCCTGTATTTCCTATCTGCTATTGCATTCTTAGCAATCTCAAGACACGCGGCGGTATTATCTATCCCCGCCTTTTCGAAATAAATAACCTTTCTTTCCATATTACCGAAAAAATACCTCGTGTGACAGGTCAGTCCCGAAAGCTTTCGGGATGTCACTACCCATGTGTGGATAGCATCGGGTCTCCCGACCCGATTTTCATCCTAAACAAAGATGTTCTAATGATAACATAAATTTAATGTATAATATTTTCCATGCTTCTTGTTGGACTCACTGGAAATTATGGTATGGGAAAGAGTACGGTTCTTCCGATGTTCAGGAAGTTCGGTGTAATTACACTCGATGCAGATAGGATTGTTGAATCACTACTTATAGAGCAAGATGTCCTCGAAAAAATCAGGGAACTCTTAGGTGATAAGGTATTTAATAAAAACGGCAGGCTGAACAAAAAAAAAGTTGCAGATTTAATCTTTAAAAGTGATGTATTGAGAAATTCCCTTGAAGATATACTTCATCCACTTGTATTCGAAAGGATAAAAGATTTCTTAGATAAGATGAATGAGAAGGATAAGGTCGTAATAATCGGGATACCCGTTCTTTATGAGAAAGGATATGAAAACAGATTTGACAGGACGATTACAGTACATACAAAAGAGGAGATTGCATTAAATCGTCTGGAGAAGGATGGGATTACAAGGGAGGAGGCGCTCTTAAGGTTGAAGGCCCAGCTCCCGATAGAGGAGAAAATCAAACAGGCTGATTTTATAATAGACAACAACGGTACAATTGAAGAGACAATGGCACAGGTCGAAATAATCTATAAGAAACTTTTGAGAGAGGTAGAAGATGGAGATAATTAGAGGTCTCGAGTCCTTAAACGAAAGTTATCCTGATACAGTCCTAACAATAGGCAATTTTGATGGTGTCCATCTTGGCCATCAGAAGATACTCTTGATGGTACTAAGAAGGGCTGAAGAGATTAAAGGAACACCAATGGCTGTTACATTTGAGCCCCACCCATTAAGGGTTATTGCACCTGAGAAGGAGATAAGGATACTTACAACCTTCAAGGAGAAGGCGAGGCTGATAGAGGAGATGGGTATAAGGGTCTTGCTCTGCATAAACTTTAATAAAGAATTTTCTAACCTCCACCCTGACGATTTTATTGAGGATGTGCTTATGAAAAAAATAGGGGCTAAAGAGGTTATTGTTGGCCATAATTATGCATTCGGAAAGAATAGAAAAGGCACAACAGAGCTGTTGAGAAGGCGGGGAAGGAAGTATGGCTTCAGTGTTAAGGTAATAAGGAATGCAAAGCTTCACGGAGATGTAGTTAGCAGCAGCGTGATCAGAAGCCTCCTCATGAGAGGAAGGGTTCATGAGGCATCAACCTTCCTTGGAAGGGCCTACTCTATTGAGGGAAATGTGATCCAGGGCACGGGTAGGGGTGGAAAACTTTTAAATATACCTACAGCAAATATAACCACACCTGATGAGCTTGTTCCAAAGGAAGGTGTATATGCCGTCAGGGTGGAGGTTAAGGATAGGTTCTTCGATGGGGTTGCAAATATCGGTAGAAAACCAACATTTGGTGATTCTGATGTAAGTTATGAGGTGCATTTATTCAACTTTTCTGGTAATCTTCTCAGAGAGGATATAAGGATATATTTTATAGATTGGATAAGGAGTGAACGGTCTTTTCCTGATGCATTAAGCCTCGAGACACAGATAAGGAATGATATTGAAGATGCCAAGAAAATCCTGAGCAGGAACCACTCTAAATTGTTATAGGGTCAACATCCACTCTTATTGTAATATCTTTTGAATCTTTGAATGCTTCTATAAAGGTTCTGGCTACAGAATGGAGACCTCCGCGAATAGAGGATTTCAGAAGTAATCTGAACTCGTGTTTGCCTCGAGTATTGTTTGATATGGAGGGGCCGAGGATTTCAACATCTTTGTCTGCCCTTCCAATAATCTCTGATAGCTCCCTCGATAAATCTCTTTTACTTATAAATTTGATGAGTAAAAGTCTTGAATATGGCGGATAGGAAAGGGACTTACGTCTGTACATCTCCTCTCTGAAGAATGATGCATAACTATAATCTTTCAGATGTTTAAAAACATAGTTTTGTGGCATTCTTGTCTGGATGAATATCTCGCTATCAGGCTCGATCTTATCTATTATGGATGATATTTCCTGAAATGCCTTTTCAGCAGACCTGAAGTCAGGGAGATTAAGGAAGAGGTCTGTATTCAGAATAGCTGCCATGGAAAATCCTTGAATGTACAACCTCCTCGTCATAAGTTTTGTCCCGATAATTATCCTACTGTCATCCCTTAATAGAGCTCCGATTAACCCTTCTATGTCAGAACTTTTCCGCACCTTGTCACTGTCAAACCTGAGGGTTTTTATTCCAATGAACTCTTCAATATCTTCCTGGATTTTCTGTGTCCCTGCGCCGAGCAATTTTATATTATAGCCTTTACATCTGCGACAGCTCTCGGATACATCAGATATATGTCCGCAATAATGGCATTTCATAATCCATAAACCATGACCATTATCTGTGTCCTGTTTATGTAATACCAGGGGAATTCTGCAATCAGGACATTCTTCTATGTAATTGCAATCCATACATAGAAGAAGTGTTGAGTATCCCTTTCTGTTTATTACGAACATAACCTTTTTATTGTTTTTAATATGACGCAGAGAGGCATCAACTACTTTCTTTGATAGATATGGTTTTAGAAGTTTTTCATATCTCATATCTATTACTTTTACCTTAGGTTTCTTAACATCATCTGTCGGTTTTATTAAAGTGTATTTACCTTTTTTACAATTATAAAGGGATTCTATAGATGGGCAGATGGAAGAAAGAAGTACAGTTGCCCTTTCAAGATAGCCCCTCATTACTGCAATATCCCTTCCACTATAACAAAGGCCATCCTCCTGTTTGTAAGAACTGCTATGTTCATGAATTACGGCAATGAAAGAGACCTTTTTCAGAGGAGCAAAGACAGCAGACCTTGTACCGACCACAATATCAGAATAGCCTGATAGAATCCTATCTACTGCCTCGGACCTTTTGCCCCTGCTCAACCCGCTGTGGAAGAGGCATACCCTTTCTTCAAATTTTTCACTTAAAAGTGGATAGAGGTTATTGATAAGAGATACCTCGGGAATAAGAAGGATTGCATTCTCGGTTCCTGTAAGCACCTTTATCAGAAATGAACATTCATATACAAAAGATGGGGCATGAAGGAGGAATGTCTTGTATGTGTTTTTATTTATCGAACCCCGAATCAAGTTCAGGGCAAGACCGGATACTGTCCTGTCATTGATATTGATAATATTTAAGGGATATTCTGTTGTTTGTTTAGTTTTTGCCTTTCTTTTTTTAACCTTTGTAAATGCCTCTTTTGGAAGCATGTTTTTTAAGACGAGACCCTGTTCTGCTAAGTAGTATTCTGACATCCATCTGAGGAGATTAATCATCTTGCTGCTTAATACTGGTGCATCACCGAAAACCTTCTGAATATCTTTTACATCACCAGTCAGGACTGTTAAAGACTTTCCTATAATGACCCCTTTTGCGGTTCTGTTCTTAAGCGGTGCAGTCACAATCATGCCAGGTTCTGCAATGTCTGAGAGCTCTTCAGGGCATCTATAGGTTAGAGGGCCGAGATTAATCGGAAAAAGGACATCCAGAAACGTCATGAAGAATTTTATCACAAAATGGAGAATTTGATGAAGGCCTTTCCTATCCTAATAAGCCACAAGTTTGACCCTGTTCTATCTTTGTGTCATAATTTAACAGTGTTGCTAAGAGAGCCTCTTGTAAAAGTAATTAATTGTGTTGCAGCCGCAACCCCGTATTTAATATGGGGTAGTTTGCGTAATTTGTTTATTTTGTTACTCTTGCCTCTCCTTATAATTTCATGTATTGCAAAACAGGTTAAAGTGCAGGAAGAAAGGCCTCTTCCTCCAGGAGATGCTTATTATCTTTATATCCTCGGTTATGATGCAGAGAGGGAAGGAAAATGGGAAAATGCGCTTGAATATTACAACGAGGCCCTCAAGCTGGACCCTTCATCTTCCTATCTCAAGACCCAGATTGGTTATCTGCTTTTAAGAACTGGAAAAGTATCTGAAGCTATATCACTTGCTGAGGAGATTATTAAAACAGAACCCGATTATATTCCCGCACTTATGCTCCTTGGCGAGCTTTACAACAGTCAGAAAAGATCCGAAGAGTCAATAAAAATATACGAGAAGGTTCTGGAGATACAGCCAGATAATCAGGGAGCAGCACTTTTTGTAAGTATCCTTTATACCTACAGGAAGGAATATGATAAGGCTATCGGAATTCTCGAGAAACTCATCAGGATGTACCCTGATAACCTGATGGCAATTTATTATCTCGGTTCAATAAATATCGATAAGGGAAATCTTGAAAAGGCCTCAGAATATTTTCAGAAGGCAATAGAGCAGAAACCTAACTTTGATGCAGCATATCTTAATTTAGGGATAATCAGTGAGATTAAAGATGAACTTAAAAAGGCAGAAGAGTATTACAGTAAGGCAACCTCCATAAACCCTCACAACCTCCAGGCCAGAGAGAGGCTTGCACAGATTTATATCAAGCAGAAGGCAACTGGTAAAGCAATAGAGCAGCTCAAAGAGATAAGCGCACAGGTGCCTGCAAACGTTGATATACATATAAGGCTCGGAATACTTTATTGTGAAGACAGACAGTATGACAGGGCTATAGAAGAATTCAGGGTCGTATTAGAGGCAAGACCTGATAATACCTCTATAAGGTACTATCTTGCTATATCCCTTGATGAGATAGGGAGAGATGAAGAGGCGGTTTCAGAATTAAAAAGGATAATTTTACAGGAGCCGAGGAATCTTGGTGCCTTCCTTCATCTTGGATATTTATATTCAAAGCTTAAGAGGGACGATGATGCAATTGCTGTTTATGAAGAGATACTCAGCTTCGAGAATGAAAAATCCGAGGTTTATCTATACCTCGGTGTAACTTATCTCCACAAAAAGGATTATGCAAAGGCAGAGATGGTCTTGAAGGATGCACTCAGCCGTTTTAAGGATAATGATGAATTAATCTTTAATCTTGCCATAGTATTTGATAAAACAAATAGACATAATGAGATGGTGAGACACCTCAGGAAGGTAATCGAGATTAATCCAAGACATGCAGATGCACTAAATTACCTTGGGTACAGCTATGCTGAAAAGGGGATAAATCTCGAAGAGGCGCGTTCACTTATCAGCAGGGCAATCGAGCTTAAACCAGATAATGGCTATATCATGGACAGCCTCGGTTGGGTTTATTTCAAATTAGGTCAGTATGACGAGGCATTGAAGATTCTACAGAGGGCTGCTGAATTAGTAAAAGATGATCCTGTAATACTCGAACATATAGGAGATCTCTATAATTCGAAGGGCATTAAGGAAAAGGCTAAGGAATTCTGGGGAAAGGCGATCGAGTTTCATGAAAAAGAAGAAGGACTTAAAGAGAGAATCGAGAAGAAGATTCAAGATTTAAAATGAGATTTAGGGCTCCTGCAAAGATAAACTGGTTTCTTACGGTCCTCAGTAAAAGGGAGGATGGTTACCACGATATTATGAGCCTAATGCAGTGCATTAGCCTCTATGATGACCTTGTATTTGAGCATTCAGACATTATAGAGGTAATAAGTGATTTAGATATACCTCTTGAGGATAACCTCGTTTACAAGGCTGCATCTTTGCTGAAGCAATATACCTCTTATAGACAGGGTGCAAGGATAATCTTAAAGAAGAATATACCAGTTAGTGCCGGGCTCGGAGGTGGTAGCAGCGATGCCGCATATGCGCTTTCAGGGCTCAATATTTTATGGGGCCTTGGTTTAAGTAATGGGGAGCTGAGCTCAATAGGTATAGAAATAGGTTCAGATGTCCCGTTTTTTTTGAACGGTCCATCTGCCCTTGTGGAAGGTAGAGGTGAAAAGATACTTCCACTTAAAATTAACACGTCAATTCTTCTACTTGTAAAACCCTTGATATCTGTTTCTACGGCATGGGCTTATGCATCCTTCGACAAGCTCAACACTGGCAGGCTCAGGATGCATGGTGAGCGTTCGACTGAGCGCTCACGCCGAAGGCCCGTCGAACCATTGACAAAAAAACCTGTTGATATTAAACTGTTTTGTCGGGCCCTTAAAAAGCAAGATTTTGCTTCTCTCAACACCATGCTCAATAATGACTTTGAAAGGGTTATTGTTGAAAGATACCCAGTGGTTGGGATTATTAAGGATAGGATGTTAGAGAAGGGGGCAGTAATTTCTGCAATGAGCGGCAGTGGACCTACTGTTTTTGGTGTTTTTGATAATAGAGATACGGCAGAAAAGGCTGCTAAGTCAATGAAGCCTTCCGCCTATGGCGGATGGTGCAGGATTGTTGAGACACTTTAAACTTTCAACTTTAAACTTTTATTGTTGGGGCGTCGACAAATGGCAAGTCAGGAGACTTTGGATCTCCCATATGGAGGTTCGAATCCTCCCGCCCCAGCCAACCCGAATTTGCACAGCAAATTCGGGAGTGAAGAGTTAAAAGTTAAGAGTGAAAAGTGAAAGAGGAATTAAATTTATTAATTATTTAACTTGTAACTTTAAACTTTCAACTTTGAACTTTTGTTGAGGGGGGTACAATGCCGGAGGGGATCAAATTTTTTACCGGAAATGCTCATGAGGAGCTTGCACAGGATGTTGCAGACTATCTTGACATATCCGTCGGGGATGCTACTGTAACAACATTCAGTGATAGTGAAATAATGGTTCGTATAAATGAGAATGTAAGGGGGGCTGACGTTTTTGTGTTACAGCCAACCTGTATGCCAGTAAATCATAATATTATGGAACTGCTTTTAATGGTAGATGCCCTTAAGAGGGCATCTGCGAGGAGAATAACGGCTGTTATCCCTTACTATGGATATGCAAGACAGGACAGAAAGGTTCAGCCGAGGGTTCCGATATCTGCAAAACTTGTCGCTGATTTGATCACAGCAGCAGGTACAAATAGAGTCCTTACTGTAGATCTTCATGCAGCGCAGATTCAGGGTTTTTTTAATATCCCTGTTGACAATCTCTATTCATCACCTGTCCTTCTCGATTATGTGCGGAAAACCTACAATCTCGAAAATCTTGTAATCGTCTCTCCTGATGCAGGTGGTGTTGAGAGGGCAAGGGCCTTTGCAAAAAGGCTTCAGTCTTCTATCGCAATTGTTGATAAAAGGCGTGAAGCGATAAATGTCTCACAGGTGATGAATGTGATAGGTGAAGTAGAAAAAAAGGATACCCTTATACTTGATGATATGATTGATACTGGCGGTACAACCACTCAGGCTGCTGCTGCTCTAAAAGAGAAGGGTGCAAAACAGGTTGTTGCTGCATGTACACATGCTGTACTTTCAGGTTCTGCGATTGAGATGGTAAACAATTCAGCTATCGAAGAACTCATTGTCACAGACACGATACCCCTTAATAGCAAAAAAGAACAGTGCAGGAAACTCACTGTTTTGAGTATAGCGCCTCTTATAGGAGAGGCAATCAGAAGGATTCACGAGGAATCTTCAATAAGTTCGCTTTTTGTTTAGTATCATTTTATTATCATCTTTTCTCGCGCCCACTCTTCCACTCGTAATATCTATTCATGTAATCATCAGCCACCTTCTTTGGGTCAAGTGATAGATAACTCGCATAATTGCAAATATAGCCTCTGAGATACACCGCAGGTGGAAGGGAATCATATTTTTCAAGCTCCATATCTTCAAGATACCGTATCCGTATCTTAGTTTCGAGTGAAATATCATATAAGTCAATACCAATTTTTTCTCTTATCTGTTTTAACGCCTGTCCGCTAAAGGTAGTAATAGAAGAGATAAATTCATCAATGTCTTTGTCAATAAGCCGAGTTTTGCCTCCATGTCCTTTATTCTTCTCCTTTTCAAATAGGTCTGATAACCTGTTATATGCCTCTTCAATTTGCTGAAGTATCTCGATTTTACGTTCCTCCGAAACATCTTCTTCAACAGGTAATGTCACGATAGACTCTACAGAATACAATTCTTTCAGATATTGATATGATCTTCTGATCTCAGATAAAGACGCATCGGGAGGGAGTTCAAGAATTTCAAAGTAATTATTATAATCTTCTTCAATCATATTTAAAGCCCTTTATACTTACCTGGTCTTTGTTTAAAAGATTCTCTGTAATCCTTTTTATCTCTTGAGTACAACGTGATGACGGATAAGCCCGCATGAAGGGCTGTCTTTCATTTATGCATTTGCAAATACAATCATCATGCTCTATATATCCAACATATTGAGCATTTAGACCAAAATATTTCATGCAGACACTCTTCACTGAGTTTCCAATCATTATATTTTCTTTCTTTTTTATCTGATTTAATATGAGATAAATCTTGATATTGAATAGCTCCTTATTTAGAATAT
>JBFMAM010000016.1:0-13767 GCA_040755805.1 Nitrospirota bacterium | reverse complement strand
TCAAAATTAACAAAACTTATACAACGGTTCTATTTACTTAGTTACAAAAACTAATCTAATCCCTTTACCTTTTTTAAGAACTCGACGAGTAGTTCTTCCTTTATGCGATAGCCCTTTTCAATTAATTCCAACGATAATGCTTCAAGTGTTTTTCCATCAATATTGCCGACTCTGTATGAATCCCATAATATGCCAAGTGTTCCTTTTGGCTTAAGCCCTTTAAATCTTGCCACCATTCTTGCCTTTGACTCATCTATCAAAACTCTTTCTATTTTCTGTTTAACTGCAAGGCTTATGACAGCTTTTTCTCCGATACCAAGGAAATCTGGCAAATCTCTTAAGATAGGAATTTTAATAGGTATCACTTTTCTTTGTTTTAGATACTGCATCAAGACCCTGACTCAATGCCTGCGATATAAGGGTATCTACTTTTATCCCATGAGTTTTTGATAATTTTTCAGCTTTTCTGTATATATCCTTTTTCAACTTAACAACCTTCATTTTTATCTCCCTGTACACAACTTTATATATTATACTTCAACACTTGAGAGTTTATCATGCACTCCTCTATACACAAGAAGTATAATGGGGTTATCTATGAAAAAGGCTCTTGTCAAGCAAAACTTCACTCTTCTTCAGGCCGTTCCAAAAGGGTCTCTTTAAAGGACCAACAATTATCATTCATCTATCCGTTCCTGAAACGAGTTCAGGACAGGGCTTATATGGGCACAATAAATTATCGGATACCGGCCTCTCAATCAAGTCTAAGGGCTCAAAGGGATTGGAGGGACACATTTCATATTCTCTTACGTTGCAAGTCTCAGGCTTCAGGTTACTGGTTTAAAGACATTAAGACTTAGATCCCGAAATAAATTCAGGATGACAGCCTGTAGAGGTCATGGTAGTTTTCAAGATAACTTCATGTTATAACCCCGCACCCCACTTTCGCGGGGTGCGAGGACTGCGCGGGTGGGGCTTTCTGGGGTGCGGGGTAAATAGGTAACTTTTCAGAGTGTCAGAGTGATTGATTGACAAACACGTAAATATGTGATACACATAATAGTGTGATTTGTGAAAGGAGGTATTTATGGAAAGGCAGAATGTAACTTTATCGCTTCCAAAAGCCCTTTTAAAGAAAGCTAAAACGCTGGCTGTAAAAAAGGAAAAGTCATTGAGCGATCTCTTGCGTGAGACCCTTGAAGAGAAAGTGAAGGAAGAAACAGGATATCAAAGGGCGAGAAACAGGCAGATTGCACTTATGGAAAGAGGCTTTGATATGGGAACAAAAGGGAAGATTACTGTTTCAAGGGAAGAACTTCATGAAAGAAGGTAAGGTATTTGTAGATACCAATATCATCGTCTATGCTTATGATGCTTCTGCAGGTGAAAAGCATTCTAAGGCCTTAGAAATAATGAAAGACCTTTGGGGTTCTGGCCATGGCATTACAAGCACCCAGGTACTTCAGGAATTCTTTGTAAGTGTTACAGGGAAAATTGCTAAGCCTTTGGACGTCATTACAGCAAAAGAGATAGTAAAGGACTTCTTGAAATGGAAAATCGTAGTAGTAGACGGGGAGATAATATTAGAGGCTATTGATATTCACAACGAGCGCAAATATTCATTCTGGGATTCTTTAATCATCTCATCTGCTATTGCAGGAGGAGCAGGTACGCTTCTTTCTGAGGATCTTTCTGATAAACATAAGATTAAAGGAATTGTTATTAAGAATCCATTCAAGTAGATTAGGAGAAAAGGGACATGTGAGAAAACAGAAAGTAAATTAGGGGTCGAGTCTCGACACAAATTCGCACGGCGCATAAAGCAGCACAAGTAGAAAATAGACAGGTTGAGGCAGTAAGCAGTAAGTACTAAAGACAGGTTAAGGTTAGGGCTGAGGTTGAGGAACAAATAGTAAGCAGTATGCAGTATCCACTAAGAAGTTAACGGGTACAGATATGAAAGACAGAACCTTTTCAGAACTGGCTGCATTCTGTGAGGAATTAGAGAAGACGAAAAATAGGAAGCATATCGCTAAAATTTTAGGAGATTTCCTGAACAGGATTTCTCAAGAAGAGATTCCTATAAGTTAAGGAGTTCAGGGCAGTGCCTCAAAGGCTTGAAAGGCGGAAGGGTTGGGCAAGGTCTTTGTGTGTTACCATCATCTCATGCAGCATAGCAACCAGGGGATGTACCCACCTTTCATTTAGGCACTGATCCCACAGGTTAATCAGGCCGGTCATATACTCAGGAGTTTTGACTGGAGAAACTGTCTTGAATCGCACACGAGATGTGCCGTCAGGATACTTCTCAATAATGTCGCTGCCCTTCTCCTTGTATCTCCCAGCATCCCAAACATCACCCTTTGCTAATTTATGCAGCCTCAGGATTGTGTCTTCAGAGACAGACAGTTTTGCAGCCTGGCAATGAAACCTCTTTTTATTGACTCAGCAACAGTAATGCCAAAAAGTGGCCCTGGAATAAGTGCGCCGGACAGGGCAATTAAGAATGACAAAAAAGCTATTAAAGGCAGACTCACGTTTGAAGGTTATCTCTGAAATCTTTCATAATCCTTGTCCCTGTTGATGTTCCTATCCTTGTAGCACCAGCCTTTAGCATATCTAAGACCCGTCGGAGTGTCCTTATACCGCCTGCGGCCTTGATGCCAGCAGCCTCTCCGACGATACTCTTTATAAGCCTGATGTCCCTTATCCGTGCACCATAAGGTCCAAAGCCTGTAGATGTCTTTATGAACTCTGAACCTACATCAAGGGCTATCTCTACAACCCTTTTCTTTTCATTATCATTGAGGTAACACGCCTCGATTATCGTTTTGTGGATGAGTCCTTTTGTTGCCATTATCACATCAGAGGTCTCCTTTCTGACAGTATTCCAGTCACCTGATTTGAGGGCTCCTATATTTATCACGATGTCAAGCTCATCGGCACCGAGGAGGGAGGCATTCATAGCCTCATAGACCTTTACTTCAGTCAGGGTCATTCCGAGGGGAAACCCTATTACTGTTGTTACCCTGACATTACTGCCCTTAAGGAGTTCCTTTGCCATTTTTATAAAACAGGGGTTTACACAGACGGAGTAAAAACCGAATTGCAGTGCCTCCTCGCAGAGCTTTCTTATGTCTGCATACGTGGCATCAGGCCTGAGCAATGTGTGATCGATTAGACCTGCAATATCTTTTTGATTCAACACCTGCATAATCTTATTCGTATCCCCAGAGAGATGGCCCTTCTGCCTTGACATTTGCCACATAAACATTTACTTCCTCTCTGTATGCTTTATGGAGAAGTTGTGTTATGTTACCCACAGTATACTTTTGGTCATCAACCTTTGAGACTGGCATGACCTCGAGGGTCGTGCTCGTGATAAAGACCTCAGCAGCAGAGTATATATCTTCCCTTGTGAACTCACCTTCTTTAACTTTAAGACCTTCTCTCAGAGCAAGGTCTATGACCACCCCTCTTGTTATGCCATCAAGTATTCCGCACTCAAGAGAAGGCGTATAGAGAATACCCTCTTTATAAAAGAACAAATTGCTGATTGTGCCTTCGGTGAGCTTCCCATATGTATTCAGCATGATTGCCTCATAAGCATCTCTCTTTTTTGCTTCGATCTTGGCGAGAATATTATTGAGAAAGTTCAGGGACTTTATACTTGGATTTATTGCCTCTTTGAGGTTTCTTCTCGTTTTCGGAATTACGAGGCTTATGCCTTTTTCATAGAATGCCTTTGGGTAGTCCTTCATTTCCTGCGTGATGATTACAATGGTAGGCTTTGGGCAGAGTTCAGGATCAAGGCCGATGGACCCTTCGCCCCTCGATACAGTCAACCTCACATAGGCATTTCTGAGAGAGTTGGCAATAAGGGTATCATAGATAGAAGTTTTTAGAGAGTCCATTTCGAGAGGAATCGTAAGTCCTATCATAGATGCAGAGCGATAAAGCCTCCTGAGATGCCCATCGAGCATGAATATTACCCCATCATAGACCCTCATCGTCTCATACACCCCATCTCCATAAAGGAAGCCATGGTCAAAGACAGAAACCACTGCTTCTTTTGCAGTTACAAGCTTCCCATTTAAATAAACATACATATTGCTTATTAACCCACCAGTTTCAAAAACTTTCTTAATATATTAGGAGGCAGATATGATGAAAAGGGCTTGCCCTGAGACACCGCATCATAGTCCTCTGCACGGCCTGCCAGCCTTGTCCATAATGTTCTTAAGGTTAAAAGTGCAGTCATGTGAATTTTAATAAAATACTGTCGAATTGCAAGGGTTTTTCAGCATATCTGCCTCCTATTTTATGCAACATTTAGGTTAACTCCCAGAAGCCTCGCCTGCAACGCCCTTTATGAGGTCTTTTTTGCCAATGATTCCGACTAATTTCCCTTCCTTTAAAACAGGTAAAAGATGTATCTTTTTTTCCGTCATTATTGTGGCAATATCCTCCATGGATGTCTCTTCATTTACAATGATCACGTTTCTTGTACATATTTCGCCTACAGTGGATGCAGCCATCCTTTTAATCTCCTCCTCCGGTCTGCTTGTACCGAGTGGTATACTGGTCATTATATCCTTTGCCTTAAGCATGGTATCTCCTCTAAATTATCGATAAATTTTTGCCTCTTTCAGAAATTCTACCATAACTACCTTTTTGCACGCAGATTCAGGTTGTCTAAGGAGCGATCTGCTCGGGTTTACAAAGTCGAATAAGCAAATTATAATCTAATACAGTTGAAGAACATAGAACAGAATAACCAATAACCAAATTACAATAACCAGATAAATTTAGCAATTATCAATGCAAAGTTAGCCGTATTACGATAAAGTCAAACGGTTACGGTTAAGAAGCCCGTATCGTTTAAGGGCGATGTCATTCGGCTTTTTTCACGTTACCAATGGACGATACTGGCATCGTAACCTTAACCGTATTACGATTTAACTTGATAAATGCTCATTGATAATTTTAATTTGAATTTTTTGAATTTGATTATTGGAGCTTATTTGGTGTTTGGTTATTGATTAATTGGTGATTAGAGCCGAAGAGCACTTGACAAATTCGTCATCAGGCATTAATAAAAAGAGGTAAAGAATTATGGAAGAGAAAAAGTTTTATCCTGTAAAAAGATATATAGAACTTCAAAAGAAAGCAATTTCTAACTTAGAAAGTTTCTGGGAGAAAGAAGCAGAAAAGATTCCATGGTTTAAACGCTGGGAGAAAGTTCTCGTCTGGGAGGAGCTCTTTGCAAGGTGGTTTGTAGGGGGATCGCTTAACGCCTCTTATGGATGTGTAGATGCCCATCTCCATTCATGGAGAAAGAATAAGGTGGCAATATACTGGGAAGATGAGCGTGGGTATACAAAAGCCTTCAGCTATGCCCAGCTTTATAGAGAAGTTAATAGATTTGCCTCTGTCCTGAAAAACATTGGAGTAAAAAAGGGTGATATAGTAGTTCTCTACCTTCCGATGATTCCAGAACTCCCGATTTCAATGCTTGCAACTACAAGAATAGGTGCTATCCATACGGTTGTCTTCTCTGGATTTAGCAGTCAGGCCCTTGCAGACAGGATCAATGATACAGGTGCAAAGGTTTTGATAACAGCAGACTTTGGTTTAAGGAGGGGGAAATATGTCCCTCTTAAGGAGATTGCTGATAATGCCTTGAAGCTTTCCCCTACAGTTGAAAAGGTAATTTTGATAAAAAGAACCGTGGAAGATGTAAATATAGAGGAAGGACGAGACTTGCTCTATCGTGAAATGGTCAAGGATGCAGAAAGATATGTGGAACCTGAACCTGTTGAAGCCACCCACCCGCTCTATATTCTCTATACATCAGGAACAACGGGGAAACCCAAAGGGATTGTCCACTCCACAGGGGGATACCTGGTTTACAACTATGCCACGCATAAGTGGGTCTTTGATATATCTGACGAATCCATTTATTGGTGTACTGCAGATGTCGGCTGGGTAACAGGCCACTCCTCAATAGTCTATGCACCTTTACTTCATGGCGCAACTATTCTCGTGTATGAAGGAGCGCCGGATTATCCAAATCCAGATAGATGGTGGGAAATTATAGAGAGGTATGGGGTTACTATCTTTTATACTTCCCCGACAGCTCTAAGGATGTTCATACGATATGGTGAAGAGTGGATTAAAAAACATGATTTAAGTAGCCTAAAGATCCTTGGGACTGTTGGTGAACCTATCAACCCTGAGGTATGGGAATGGTATTACAAGTATATTGGGTCTGAAAGGTGTCCAATAGTTGATACATGGTGGCAGACTGAAACAGGAGGAATAATGATCTCACCCGTTCCAGGTATAGAACTTGTTCCACTCAAGCCTGGTTCTGCCACATTGCCTTTGCCTGGAATTGATACAGAAGTAGTAGATGATTCGGGTAACCCTGTAACTCCCGGGATAAAAGGTTATTTAGTAATAAAGAAGCCATGGCCTGGTATGTTAATGGGACTTTACAAAGACCCAGATAGATACAAGGAGGTATACTGGTCAAGATTCAAAGGAATATATTATACGGGTGACTATGCGATAAAGGACGAAGAAGGATATTTCTGGTTACTCGGAAGGGCAGATGAAGTCTTAAAAGTGGCAGGTCACAGGCTTGGTACAGTAGAGATAGAGAGTGCAGTTGTTGCAACCCCCTTTGCCGCAGAGGCTGCGGTAGTAGGTATCCCTGATCCAATAAAAGGAGAGAATATTGTTGTCTTCGCGATATTAAAAGAAGGATATAGACCTGAAAATAGCATAAAGGATATGATAATTGATGCCATCCGTAATCAGATAGGACCTATCGCCACACCTGAATTGGTTTATTTTGTCGCAAAACTTCCAAAGACAAGATCCGGCAAGATAATGAGGCGGGTATTAAAAGCAATCGTAATGGATAGGGCTGTCGGAGATATCACGACTTTAGAAGACGAGGCCTCTGTAGAAGAGATAAGGGCTGTTTATGAAGAATTCAAACAGATGTTAAAGACTGAAAATGCTAAATAATTTTTTCAGTCCAAAGTCAATCGCTGTCATCGGTGCATCAAGGACACCAGGAAAAGTAGGTTATGATATCCTTAAAAACATAATTCAGTATGGTTACGAGGAAGCTGTTTATCCTATTAACCCTGAGGCATCAGAGATTCTGGGTCTAAAGGCCTATCCTTCCATTCTAAATGTACCCAATGAGATTGGGTTAGCAGTAGTAGCAGTCCCTCCACAAAGGGTATCAGAAGTCATTGGTCAATGTAGAGAAAGGGGGATTAGTGCTGCTGTAATTATAACCGCAGGATTTAGAGAAAGCGGCTCAGAGGGTACCAAGTTAGAGAATGAACTGGTCAAAAAGGCAAAGGAATCAGGAGTCAGGTTTATAGGTCCTAATTGTCTGGGCATGATTGATACCCACTCGAGAGTTAATGTCTCTTTTGCTGCTGGTATGCCGAATAAAGGAAACATCGGATTTTTCTCCCAATCTGGTGCACTCGGTATTGCTGTTCTTGATCTGGCCCTGGCTGAAGATATAGGTTTTTCAAAATTTATAAGCATGGGAAATAAGGCGGATATTTCGGATGAAGAGATTATGCAGGCCCTTGCCGAGGATGATAATACAAAGGTAATTCTGGGATATATTGAAGGAGTGAGTGACGGCAGAAAGTTTTTGGAGGTTGCCAGCCAGGTCTCTAAAAAGAAGCCACTTATTATACTGAAGTCAGGTATTACCAGATCAGGAGCAAAAGCAGCCTCTTCTCATACCGGGGCACTTGCAGGCAGGGAGGCGGCCTTTGATGCAGCCTTTAAACAAAGCGGGGTTATTCGGGCACATTCGGTTGGTGAACTGTTTAATTACGCCTTGGCTTTTGCCAATCAGCCTCTGCCTCAGGGTCCAAATGTGGCTATCATAACAAATTCTGGCGGGCCAGGGATTTTAGCAGCAGATGCAAGTGACAGGTCGGACCTCCAGCTTGTTCCCTTACATAAGCAAACAGTAGGTGAACTCAGGACTTTTCTACCACCTGTTGCATCATTTTATAATCCCATTGACATTTTAGGAGATGCCGGGGCAGAGAGATATGAAAAGGCACTTTATGCAGTGTTACAAGATAAAAAGGTGCATGGAGTAATAGTACTTCTGACACCCACAGCAGTTATAGATGTTGAGGCAGCTGCCAAGGCGGTAGCAAATATTGCCAATTTAATTGATAAACCTATCCTTACCTCATTTATGGGTAGAAAAAGTATTGAACCTGGATCGAAGATTCTTATGAAGTACAATGTTCCCAATTACAGTTATCCCGAAGAAGCCGTTTCCTCTTTAAATGCTATGTACCACTATCATCTCTGGATAAACGAGCATGATAAGACCTACCCCGATTTTGGTGGTTTAAAGGAGAAGGTGCTTGATATTTTCAATAAGGTTAAAGAAGAAAATCGTGAGCGTTTAAGTGAGTCAGAGGTTTATGAGATCTTAAAGACTTATGGATTTTCACAACCAAAAAGTTTGTTGGCAAGAACCTCAGATGAGGCTGTAGCTGCAGCTAAGGGAATTGGTTATCCTGTGGTCATGAAAATAATTTCACCTCAGATTATCCATAAGAGTGATATAGGTGGTGTCAGGATCAATCTAAATAGTAAAAAGGAGGTAACGGATGCCTTCTTTGATATTACTACCCGTGTTAGGCATATTATGCCTACCGCCCATATATCTGGGGTGATGATCCAGGAGATGATACGTGGTGGAAAAGAGGTAATTATGGGTATAACCAGAGATGCACAGTTCGGACATATGATTATGTTTGGACTGGGTGGAGTTTATGTAGAGGTCTTGAAGGACATCTCTTTCAGGATTATTCCAATAAGCCAGGAGGATGCACATGAGATGGTTCGGGAAACCAAAACCTTTCCACTTTTGCGTGGGGTTAGAGGAGAGACTGAAGCTGATATCGAGGCTATCGAGAAATCCTTATTAATCTTATCGCAACTGGCTTTAGATTTTCCTCAGATTATCGAGGCTGATATTAACCCACTCCTTGTTAAGAAGAGAGGAGAAGGAGTGGTAGCCGTTGATGCAAGATTTGCCATAGGAGGGGACTAAAATGATTTCTTTATATGTAGGTTCTACATCAGGATACTCAGGAAAGAGTTTAGTATCCATGGGATTGGGTCATAAGTTTAAGAAAGATGGCTTCAGGGTGGGTTATTTCAAGCCAGTGGGTATCTTGCCTATTAAGGTAAATGATGTTCTTACTGATAATGACGCCTGGCGTATCTATAGGGCACTTGAGTTAAAAGACCCAATATCTGAAATATGCCCAGTGGTACTGACACAAGAGCTTGCAGTCAAAGGTTATCTGAAGGATGTTAAGGGGCTTTTAGCAAAAATTGTGAAATCCTACAATCAACTATCCAAGGATAAAGATATTATATTAGTAGGTGGTTATGGCAGCATCTATTCTGGGGGTGTTTTGGGTATTTCGGGCCTTAAGGTTATAAAGCGCCTCAATGCTAAGGTGGTGATTGTGGTGAAATATGAGGGTGAATTTTGTGTGGATTATATCCTTCAGGCAAAAAAGGACCTCGGTGATCACTTTATAGGGGTTATACTGAATAAAGTTACCCATGAATATAAGCAAGGTGTAGAGGATTATATTGTCCCATTCCTGAAAAGGAAGGATGTAGATATTCTCGGAATACTGCCACACGATTCCATAGTGGGTTCCATTACGATAGAGGAATTGAATGATATGCTTGGAGGTAAGGTTTTATGCTGCCACGACAGGCTGAACAATCTTGTGGAGCATTTCTTAATTGGTGCTATGCAAGTAGATAGGGCAACTGAATATTTTAAAAGGACAAAAAATAATGCGGTTATTGTGGGAGGTGACCGGGCAGATATCCAGTTATCCGCTATAGAATCCGGCACCGAATGCCTCGTCCTTACTGGTGAATTATATCCCAGCGAGATCATTATAGCCAGAGCTGAACTGAAAGATATACCTATCCTGGTGGTAAGAGATGATACCTATAGTGTGGCCAAGAAATTAGAAAGGCTCTCCGTAAGGTTAAGATTGAGGGACAAGGCTAAAGTAGCCCGCAGTACTGACCTGGTTGCAGAAAATGTGAACTTTCCGTTATTTTATGAGAAGCTGGGAATAAAACCTCAACCCAGATAATCCAATTAACCATAGAGGGCACAGAGGACACAGAGAAATAATGGACTTTATTACAAGGATTGCTGAAAGGCGTATCATAGAGGCCATGGAAAATGGCGAGTTTGATAACCTTGAAGGAAAAGGAAAGCCCATCAATTTCGAGGATGAGACATGGATTCCTGAGGATTTGCGAATGGCCTACAGGATTTTGAAAAATGCAGGCTGTACACCACCTGAGCTTGAGCTGAGGAAAGAGATAATAAATATGTGCGCACTGATGAATACAATTGATGATGATAAAGAAAGGCTCAAGAAACTCAGAGAGCTAAATTTCAAACTCCTTAAGCTTAATATGATGCGTAAAAAACCTCTTGACCTCGAAGATTTTCCAGAATACGAAGGGAAGATAGTTGATAAGCTAACCCGAGGATTCTAAGTCACTATTAGCCACAAGTTCACAGAGATAGTAGTTCTCTGTGTCCTCTGTGCTCTCTGTGGTTAATTGTATCATCTGAGTTACCTCACCTCGAGCATCCTGTCCAGTGCCCTCTTAGCTGGAACCCTTATATCTTCAGGCACCTTAATAAGATAATTGTTTTCCTTTAAGGCCCTGAGCACACTCTTGAGTGTAGTCTTTTTCATATTCGGGCATATCATATCCTTTCTCAGGGGATAGAAGACCTTATCAGGGTTTTCTTTTCTTAATCGGTACATCAGCCCTATCTCAGTGCCTACGATGAACTCTTTCTCAGAGGAGGCCTTAGCAAATCTCAACATCCCAGAGGTGCTCGTTATATGATCTGCCATTTCAAGTACATCGAGCCTGCATTCTGGATGCGCCATCAAAAGTGCCTTCGGATGTTCTGCCCTTGCCTTTTTTACATCTTCTGGTTTCACCCTCTCATGCACATGACAGTAGCCGTCCCATGCGATAACCTGTTTCTTTGTATTTTTTGCTGCCCAGAATGCAAGGTTCCTGTCCGGTATACATATTACCCTTTCATCAGGTAATGACTCGATGACCTTAACAACATTTGCTGACGTACAACAGATGTCGCTTTCAGCCTTCACATCAGCCGTTGTATTCACATAGGCAACAACAGGTACACCTGGATACTGTGCCTTTATATCTCTTAAGGTGAACTCAAGCGGGTATATGTAGGGAGGCGGATTATTAAATCCGGGGAAGCTTTTTCTTTCCCACCTCGGTGAATCCACATGAATCATATCTGCCATCGGACAGTCTGCATCAATCTCTGTGAGGAGAACAGTCTTATTAGGGGAAAGGATTGAAGCGCTCTCTGCCATAAAATTAACACCTGCAAACACTATAACATCACAATCTATGGTAGATGCTGTCCTTGAAAGCTCAAGCGAATCGCCAACGAAGTCTGCAATATCTTGAACCTCATCCCTCTGGTAGTTATGGGAAAGTATAATTGCCCGTCTCTGTGATTTTAGCTTAAGAATCTCTTCCTGAAGAAAGGCCCCCTCAAAAGGCATTTAAAACCTAGGAAATACATTTAGAAAACCACAGAGAGCACAGAGATAATCTTTAAAATTAAAAAAATCTCTAAACTTTTTATTTTCCTCTGTGCACTCAATAATAATGCATTTAAGTTCTTTTTCTCTTGTTCTCAATATATTCTTCCTCTGTGTCCTCTGTGGTTTGATTGCATTATTTAGGTTTAAAACCTGACAACATTTTTTACCAAAAGCGTGGAATTTGTGAAAAAGACAGTGCCGTCCTCTAAGATGACTTTATAAATCGGTTCAGGTTTTTTCTCTTTTTTTGATGTATCACCTTCTGCTATGGGATGAGTCAGCTTGCCATTATAAAGGGATAGAACCTTGCTAACATACTGCCTCGTCTCTGTAATTGGAGGGATTAACCCCAACTTCTCAACAGTCTTTGGCCCTGCATTATATGCAGCAAGTGCAAGGGTTAGATCTCCATTAAACCGTTCAAGGAGATATTTCAGGTATCTCACCCCACCCTCGATATTCTCTTCAGGATTAAATGGGTCATGCACATCCATTTCGCTTGCTGTGACAGGCATGAGCTGCATAAGTCCCATTGCGCCTTTCCTTGAAACAGCTTTATGGTTCCAGTTAGACTCCGTCTTTATAACAGCCCTTATAAGAGAGGGGTCTATATTATATTTTGTTGCCTTATTATGTACAATACCGTGATAATTTGGAGTGTCTTTAGAATTTACCTGGCCAGCCTGCTCTTGACTCGGAATCAGAATTTTTTTCTCTTTAATAACCCTGCCTGCCTTCTTACCAAAAGGTGCGTCTGTATAGCAAACTACACCATTTTCATCTACATACTTATATATATCAGCATATGCAGCAGTAAACCCCGCACCTATAAAGTACGGGGTAAAAAGAAACAGGATAAAACTACACACTATCAGGGTACGTCTCATGGTCAAATCTTACCATTGAAGACCTTATCTGTCAACATTTTCTTTACCCCGTTAGAAAACATTGTTTCTAAAGGGGTGAAGGTTTAAAGTCCCACCCAAGCCCCATTAGAGTTTATCTCTAAACGGGGCGAGCTTTCTAACGGGGTTTGCTATTCAGACAGAACCGTTAATATCGCCCTTGAGAAGTTATCTACTAAAAAGGTGTTAAATGCACTTCCGGCTTTGCTCTTCAGCAACGAAAGTATTTCTTTTGTCTCCCAACTCCTCTTATAAGGTCTTCGACTTCTAAAGATGTCAAAGAAATCAGAGATTGCAACGATCTGGCTACAGAGATGCTGTTTTTTCCCGTTTATATTAAGTTTTGGATACCCCTGACAGTCATATCTCAGGTGATGTTCAAGTGCCACGATGGGGGCAAGACGGGTCAGACCTTCAATCTCTGCAAGGTATATTGCTCCATATATTGTATGGCGTTGCATCTCACTCCACTCTTCTTCACTAATATTATTCCTCTTCTCCAGTACTTCCTTTGAGATAAACAACTTTCCCACATCATGCAGCAGCGCAGCTATCCCAATGTCGTGTAGCAGATCATCCCTTATACCAAGGGATTCTCCCTGAAACACAGAAAGGATAGCTACATTGGTTGAATGTGTGTAGATATATTCACTGTGAGACCTGAAAGGACTTATGAGTTTGAGTATGTTTGCCTCCCGTCTGCAGGTAGCTATAAAGGTTAACACCATCTCTTCAAGTCCTACGACATTCAGCTTCTTAAATGGTGAGATACTATGATAGATCTCTTTTAGTTTTTCAATCTGCTCTGAAGAGAGGCTGTCAATATCAAACCCGGCATCCGTCTCCGGTATGCGTATACGGAGATCAACAACACCAAACTTAATATGTGGATATCTCCCGAGCTGTTTTCCAGGATCTGAAATGTCTGTTATGAATTGCTTCAGCTCTGAAAAGGTGGTCCCTTTTAGAAAGTCAACACGAGAGATACCCTTCCGCTTTAGCCTTTTAATGAGATTAATACCATGAGGTCCTGCATCCCTGAGAGGAGTTTTATTAACTATCAGCTCATCCTCGACTATCATTATCTCAAGGCTATCTGACCCTGTCAAGAATTCGTTCAGAAACATGAGTACCTT
>JBFMAM010000015.1:0-14119 GCA_040755805.1 Nitrospirota bacterium | reverse complement strand
ATGCCACTGTCTGGAAGAAGATATTAAGGCTTGAGAGTGTGCCTAAAGGGAATGAGTCATGTCATACAAACAATAAGGAAAATTTAGAAGAATCCCATGCGAGAGAGACAAGGGCTATCGAATTTTATAAAAAAGCAGCCGCAGAATCTGAAAATGAAAGGGTAAAACAGATATTCGAGGCATTTGTTGAGGTAGAAACAGACCATTTAAATCTTTCAGAGGAAAGACTGAAATAAATCAAACTGAATGATTCTACTTTTTTTCCAGAACAATCTTATGGTTTAAGAGTGATATTTCCTTTATTACCCCCTCAAAGACCTTTTGTTCGCCAAAGAAGCTCCTGAGATAAATCTTCCCCTCCTCAGGCCTCATAATATCCACATTTTCTAAATACAGCTCTTCTTTACCATCCCTGTAGATATATGCATTTGCTTCACACATATTACTTCTCCTTTCTTACCTCATGCTTAACAGCCTCTATGATTTTTTCTACCATATGTGGAAGGGGTTCTTTTTCCACTCCTACTATATCTATACCCTCCTGATTTAATGGCAGGAGAATCTTTTTTGCATTAGATGATGCGATTGCCTCTGCCATTTTTGGTGTAAGTTCTCCGAGCATCGCATTATAAAGAACGATGCTCAGAGGTCCTATTATTAAATTCACCCTGTTTGCATTCCAGAGGATTGCGTTTTCACCTGTTGCGCCCTTGTTAGCTCTTGATTTCATCATAGCTGTTGTTGCAGCGGCATTTGTACCGAGTGCAAGGATTTCGATTGTATCTCCGAATTCCTCCCTCAGCCTTTTGACAATCAGGCTTCCAATTCCACCGCCCTGACCGTCAACCACGGCTATCTTAAACATAGATGAAGTATAAATATATTCGGTATAATGTGTCAAACTGTTATTAGTGAAGTTTTTGTGCTACGTAACAATTAGGACCAGCGATTCCGCAACTTAAATTTTAACAGTTTTGATTGACTAAAATTAGAAGGTGTGGTAAAAAACATCATGGAGCCAATTAAGCGTAAAAAGAGGCAGCGACTCGGTGAACTACTTGTTGAGTATGGCCTGATCAATACAAACCAGTTAA
Source organism: Nitrospirota bacterium (assembly GCA_040755805.1). GTDB lineage: Bacteria > Nitrospirota > Thermodesulfovibrionia > Thermodesulfovibrionales > SM23-35 > JBFMAM01. Next base: position 13,025 of record JBFMAM010000015.1, on the reverse strand, counting down.
AAGAGGCGCTGAAGAGGCAGGATCAGGTAGGTGGGCAGATAGGTTCCATCCTGATAGAGATGGGGTTTATCACAACAGATGAACTACTGAACTTCCTTAGCAAACATCTCGGTGTTCCTTCAGTAAACCTCTTCAAACTTGACATAGCGCCAGAGATACTAAAACTCCTGCCACTGGAAAAGATCAAGACTATGAAGGCCCTCCCCCTTAGTATTTCCGGGGATACAGTAACTCTTGCAATGGTGAATCCCCACGATATGTTGACAATTAAAGATATCGAGTTTTCACTCGGGAAAAAGGTCTATCCTGTTGTAGTACCTGCATCGCAGTTTGAGGTCGCTATACAAAGTCTACTGTCACAACCTGATAGTGGTCTTACAGGGAAGGCTATTGAAAAGGAGGCACAAAAGACAGAAACAAAAAAAGCGCCTCGATTGCTCTCACTGTTACAGGAACTGGCAAATTCACCTGCCACGAATATACTACTTACTGCAGGGGTGCCACCTTCTATAAAGATTCACAACGAACTGAAGAGGGCATCCATGGACTCACTCACACCTCTTGATTGTGAGAGATGTGCAAGAGAATTGATGTCGGAAAAGGATTGGGGAATATTTGTCCAGAAAGGTGACCACGATTTTACTGTGACATATCCTGAGATCGGCCACTTCAGGGTGAATGTATACAGACAGCGAAATTCTATCTCCATTACACTGCGACAACTGCGACATGTCGCAGAGATCATACCTTCACTAAAGGAGCTCAATCTGCCAGACTGGATAAAGGAATTTGCCCTGAAGCCACAGGGTCTAATCCTTATTTCAGGGCCTGCAGGACATGGGAAGACAACGACCCTTGCTGCCATAGTGGATATTATTAACACCCACAGGAAATGCAACATTGTGACACTTGAAGACCCGATTGAATATCTGCATAAACACAAAAAAAGTAATGTCAATCAAAGGGAGGTCGGTCTGGATACAGAGTCCTTTTACGAAGGACTTAAACATGTCTTCAGGCAGGACCCTGATGTAATTGTGGTTGGGGAGATGAGGGATTTTGAGAGTTTTGCTATTGCGCTACAGGCAGCAGATGCAGGTTACCTTGTGATTAGCACTGTCAGCTCAAACACTTCAACTTCAACCATAGAGAAGGTTATCAATATATTTCCAATTCAGCAGCAAAATCAGGTCAGAACCCTGCTTGCAGACTCCCTTCTTCTTGTTTTATCACAGAGGCTGGTCAACCTGAAAAATGGTGAAGGCAGGATACTTGCATATGAAAAACTAATAAATAGTTATAGAGTAAAGAACCTTATCAGGGAAGGCAAGACTCATCAGATAAGGTCTCAGATGCAGAGCGGGACAGATGACTTTGTCTCTATAGATGTTTCTCTCGTAAACCTATATATGTCAGGATTAATTACCTTTGAAGAGGGCCTTATTTACGCAGAAAACGAACAGTTTTACAGGGACCTCGCAAAGGCTGTGTAATATTCCTTTCGTCTCAGGCGGACCTTTTTTCTATCCTTGGGAATAGGTAAGCCCCTTTTCTAATCTTCTGCCCTGCCTTCAGCTCTCCCCATACAATGTCCATTGAACTGCCGATTTTTCCATCGATCCCGAGCTGCTGCCAGATTTTTTGTGCGGTATCAGGCATAAAGGGATACAGATAAACTGCGATAATTCTCAGTGCCTCAGCGAGCGTATAAAGCACACCTGAGAGTTTATTAATATTATTTGTCTTCCAGAGATTCCATGGAGCTTCGTCTTCGATTAATTTGTTTGCCTCATTAATTGTGAACCAGATTTTATCGAGGGCATGATTAAATGATAAGTTTTTCATCAAAACATCAAAATCTACATTGATATTTTCTAAGAGGTTTATGAGGGGATTTGAAAAAGGGGGGCAGGAGGGGATTTTCCCTTCAAAATACTTTTCGATCATTGTCAGTGTCCTGCTCAGAAGATTTCCGAGGTCATTTGCAAGGTCAGTATTGATACGTTTTATCACCGCTTGCTCAGAAAAATCTCCATCAAGGCCAAAGGGGACCTCTCTGAAAAGAAAATACCTGAGGGCGTCAGTCCCATATTTATTGACCATCTCATTTGGGTCAACGACATTGCCAAGAGACTTTGACATCTTTCTTCCTTCAACAGTCCACCACCCGTGTGCAAAGATATTCTTTGGCAGTGGCAATTCAAGCGCCATTAGCATCGTTGACCAGTAGACAGCATGTGTTGTGAGTATGTCCTTCCCTATGATATGGTGTTCTGCAGGCCACCAATTAATCCCCCCTTGCCCCCCTTTAGCAAAGGGGGGTGAGGGGGGATTTGAGATTTGAGATTTGAGATTGGTGGGGGGGGAGCTATACTCTGGAGCAAGATACTTCGTTGCAGAGTAGTAATTCACGAGTGCATCGAACCAGACATAGGTAATGAACTCCTCATCGAAGGGCAGAGGGATACCCCAGGAAAGCCTCTTTTGAGGCCTCGATATACATAGGTCACCAAGTGGCTGACTTCTCAGAAAACCGAGAACCTCATTCCTTCTTTTTTCAGGCAATATATAATCCGGGTTCCTCTCTATATGCCTTATAAGCCTTTCCTGATACATGGACATGAGGAAGAAATAATTCTCCTCTTCGATATACTCTACCTCTCTTCCACAATCAGGACACTTTCCATTTATAAGGTCTTTCTGCACCCAGAATCTTTCATCCGGAGTGCAGTACCAGCCTGAGTATATCGCCTTTTTAATCTCCCCTTTATTCCAGAGCCTCCGGAGCACTTCCTGCACAACTTTCCTGTGCCCTTCATCGGTAGTCCGTATAAATGCACTATAAGATATATTGAGTTTAGACCAGAGGTCTTTGAAATTACCTACCATATAATCAGCATGCTCTTTGGGGGCTTGTCCTTTTTCTTCTGCCGCTTTCTGCACTTTCTGGCCATGCTCGTCGGTACCTGTTAAAAAAAATACTTTTCTGCCTTTTAACCTGCTGTATCTTGCAAGGATATCAACTGCTATGGTTGTATATGCATGGCCGATATGTGGTATATCATTTACATAATATATCGGTGTGGTAACGTAGAACTTACCTCTCACTTTTTATGGGACCTTCTTCTGCGTTTTCTACCGTGCCTTATAACCTTTCTGCTGGGTCTTTCTTTATGTTCTTGCCTTTCCTCCTCTACTTCCTTAGGTGAATCGCCCGAAGCGACAACCGTCTCGAACACCTCTGCATCTTCCGAAATGGAAATGGAATCTTCCTCTGTCAGGGCAATATCCTCTGGAGATGTTTCATCATACTCGTAGCCCAAGCAGCACATGAGCCTTCCACAGACTCCTGATAGCTTGCCCGTATTCAGGACAAGCTCCTGCCTCTTTGCCATCTTTATAGAGATAGGCTCGAATGATGTCAGGAATTTCGTGCAACATAGTTCCCTACCACATATCCCTATGCCACCTACTATCTTTGCCTCATCCCTCACACCTATCTGCCTCATCTCTATCCTCATCTTAAATCTTGCAGCAAGGTCCTTGACGAGTTCCCTGAAGTCAATCCTTCTTTCTGCAGTGAAATAGAAGATGAAACGTTTTCTGTCAAGGGTCACCTCTGTGCAGACAAGCTTCATCGGGAGCCCTCTTGCCATTATTCTCTCAAGGCAGTAATCCCTCGCTTCTGTTTCAAGTTTATTGTTTTCTTGTTTCTGATGAAGGTCTTCCTCTGTTGCCTTGCGAACGATTTTTTTCAGCTCCCTTTCAGGATCTTCTACTATGTGGCGCCCTGTGACAACGCTGCCTATGTTAAGGCCGAGTTCAGACTCTACGACTACGAGGTCACCTTTGTTTGCATCTACGCCGTTTACCTCGAAGTCGTATATCTTTCCACAGGATTTAAAACGAACTCCGACTATTTCTGGCATATATAACACCCCTTTGGCCTTTTGCAAGACTACTTAAACCACAGAGAACACAGAGGTTTTAAAATGAGATCTCACAGAGTAACTTATTAATTTTAAATAATATTTTTTCTCTGTGTTCTCAGTGCAGCCTCTGTGACCTCAGTGGTGAATCTTTTACAAAAGCCTCCATTGTTTTCCTCAAAATGGCCCCTGTATAGTTCCAGGTGAGGGACCTATTTAGATTGAAATTTAAATATCCCCTTAAGGTATTTAATTTTTGATAATTTTCTATTATATCCCTTAAATCCACCGATTTGCTTAGCTCCTCTATATAGTCCTTAAGGTCAATATTAATGAGATTTGTTTCATCCTGAGTTATCTTTATTATAGCCATATCTCGAAGAAGGATTAATATAAGGTCGAACCACCTTTCCATTTCTTCTTTTGATGTCCAGCCATCCTTTTCTGCATTCAGAACTCCCTGTAGCAGCTTTATAAACCATGCCCTCTCTTCAATAAGGTCTTCTGAGATTGCAAGACCTGGCCTTCCCATCGAAAGTCGCACAAGGGTCGAGAGTCGAGGGTACTGTTTTGTTGACTGCTGACTGCTGACTGTTTTTATGACTTTTCCACATGCTTCTTTAGAAAGTGGTGTAAAGTTCACCCTCGAACATCGTGACCTTATTGTGTCAGGCAGGCGGTCGGGGTTCGATGAGATAAGGATTATAAGGCTGTCCTTGGGAGGTTCTTCAAGGGTTTTAAGAAAGGCATTTGCTGCATATGGATTCATAGTATCGGCTTCGTCAATAATTACTATCTTCTTCCTACCTTCAAATGGCTTAAAAGAAAGTATATCATCGATCGCCCGTATCTCTTCTATTCTGATCTGCCCACCTTCAGGTGCAATAAGTAAAAAGTCGGGGTGAACTCCGGCGTCAATCTTCTTGCAGGAAGAACATTCATCACAGCAGTCAATTTCAAATCCCCCCAACCCCCCTTTTCTAAAGGGGGGCGAGGGGGGATTCTGACAATTCAGTGTCTTCGCAAGATTGACGGCTGTAAATTTCTTGCCTATGCCTGATTCTCCTGCAAACAGATACGATGATGGTATCCTCTCTCTCTGAATGGTTCTACGCAGTATATTTACTGCCCTGTCCTGCCCTATAATGTCCTTAAATGCCACTTGTATTAAATTCCAATAACCAGATCCCAACCACCAAATAAGCTCCAATTACCCAATAACCAAATTCCAAATTAGGTTAGTTATTGATTATTGGTCATTGGTTATTATTTGGTTATTGGTGCTTGGAATTTGGTTATCATATCTGTAAAAATACTAACTATTTTATTATGTATTTCCTCTATACTGTCTGATGCATCTATTAATTTTATTCTCTCCGATTCTCCGGCTGCAATCTTAATATAACCATCTCTTACACTTTTATGGAACTCTACATCCTCAAGCTCTAATCTGTCCACCTTATTAATACCCCTGTTTCTCTTTAAACCAATCTCCACATCAACATCAAGGAGGATTGTAATATCAGGTCGTAGACCTGCTGTTACTATTCTATCAATGGAATCTATAAGATTTAAATCTATTCCCCTTCCATAACCTTGGTAAGCAACGGTTGAATCGCTAAACCTGTCTGTTACAACTACAGCACCCCTGTTTATCGCAGGTAGGATAACCTCCTTTATATGTTGTGTCCGTGAGGCATTATAGAGCAGCAACTCTGTAACAGGGCTCATCTCTTTATATTCCATTGACAGGAGTATATCCTTTATTTTATTCCCGATTTGTGTCCCCCCTGGTTCTCCCGTCAGGATGACATCAAATCCTCTACCCCTGAGCCATTGATATAAGAGCCTTGCCTGTGTTGTCTTACCTGTGCCCTCTATCCCCTCAAAGGATATAAATATGCCACGTTTTAAATGAGCAATTATCAATGAAAAATTATCAATTAAGGAATTATTCATTTTTAATTCATCATTGTTTATTACTCATTAGTAACTCCTTTAAACCTACCAGGAGCTGAAAAACCTTTAACGTCTCTTCTATACTCCTTGAGCCCGTCCCACATGAGGGTGTCAGCAGTATCTGTGAGAGTAAAAGATCTGCAGGCATTGATTTTGATAACATAATCACACTGGTATCAAAGCGTTTCTTTATTGAGTCAGGACTTTCTTCCTTTATCGACTCGGTTGTCGGTATGACCCCCCATGCAAGGTATCCACCACCTTTAAGAAAGCTGGTGAACTCGGCTGGATACATAGAAATCGTCTCAATATATCCATAGGCATCGAAGCTGATAATCCTGGCACCACTGTTTATTACCAATGGCCAGTCAGCCTTACTACAGCAATGGACACCAGGAATACCTCCAGCATGCTTAATAGCATCTGATGTTTCTTCCAGCAGCCTTAGGGCCTCTTCAGGGTCTACCCCAAGATAACTTGTGCTGCCGAGTGCAGAGAGAATAGGCTCATCTATGAATATGATTATACTTTCAGCATAGGGTTTCAATGTCTCAATCTGCCATCTAATCTTTGCCTTGAGAACCATAAGGGAAATCTCCCGAAGCTCTTCATCAAAATAAACCAGCCTTCCCTCCGAGTCCTTAAGCCCAAGGGTAAATGTGAGAGGGCCTGTAATCTGCCCTTTAAGAGATCTAACCCTCTTATTTTTTAACAGCCTGATAAATGTATGAAGCCCTTTTGCATAGCCCTCGGAAATAGCAACCCCCTGCTCCTCTGAATAGGTTTCATAGAATCTTATAAGGGCATCACTTCTGTCCCTTTCTATCCATATGGTCTCTCTTTGCTCATCAATCTTTATAAATGGTATACCTTCAGAGAACTGGGGTATCATTGATTCATGAAATGATAATTTAGGAAGCTGAGGCCAGAAAGGTATATCAAATGTCTCGAGCACGAGCCTGCATGCCTCTTCAGGGTCTGTATGCGGAAGACTTCCAATGCCTGTTGTTAAAAATGGTGTAAACACCTCTACCCCAGCAAATCTCTTATTACTTTCCCGTTTATTCCCTTGTGTATCCTTACACTACCTATTCTTTCAGGCAGGATGAATTTCAGCTCTCCTGCAACTGCCTTTTTGTCAAGCTGCATGGATGAAAGGATATTATTTATATCAATATCTGCTGGTATTTCTGAGGGGAGGCCGTATGAGTCAATGAGGGCCTTTATCCTGAATACTTGATCCCCGCCAGTGAAATTGAGCATATTTGAAAGCCTTGTTTCGAGGTACATACCTATTGCAACCGCCTCTCCGTGGAGGTATCTTTTGTATTCTGTAACAGTCTCTATTGCATGGCCTATTGTATGGCCATAATTCAATATGGCCCTTAATCCTGATTCTCGCTCATCCCTCGATACGACCTCTGCCTTTATCTCGCATGAACGTTTAATAATATGGGTTATTGCATCTCTATGAATATTTAGAATTTTATCTCTGTTGGCCTCTAGAAAATCAAATAACTCCTTATCCCATATCACACCATATTTAATCACTTCAGCGAGTCCTGCAAGCAATTCTTTTGGGGGTAAGGTCTTTAACGCATCCACATCAATCCAGACGAGTCTTGGTTGCCAGAATGTGCCTATCATGTTTTTACCGAGCTTATGATTCACACCCGTTTTACCTCCGACAGAGCTGTCCACCTGGGCAAGCAGGGTTGTTGGAACCTGGATATAGGAAATTCCTCTCATGTAGGTTGATGCTGCAAATCCTGTGATGTCGCCTATAACCCCACCTCCAAGTGCTATAAGTGCGGACGACCTGTCAAGCTTATACTTGAGGATCTCGTCATAGATATGTTGTACCCATAGTAGGTCTTTGTATTCCTCGCCATCCGGTATCATTACTGTAATTACATTAAAGCCAGCATTCTTTATAGAGTCTAATACACGTTCACCGTAGAGTGGAAAAACAGTTGGGTTACTCACAACAGCAACCTTAGGACTCAGTCCAAATAATTTGAGGTTATCCCCGATCCCATCGAGAATATGACATCCAATAGTTATATCATAGCTTCTTTCTCCGAGCTCAACCCTTATCTTTTCTATTGCCACCTTCTATCCTCACTTTTTCTATTATCTCCTCTGCAATTTGTAGAGGGGTTTTGTCTTCTGTGTCTATCATGACATCTGCCTTCTCATAAAATGGTCTTCTAAAATTTAAAAGCTCTTTTATCCTTTCGAGGGGATCTTCTACTTGAAGTAATGGTCTATCACTGTTATGGCTTGTTCTTTTAAGGATTGTCTCAGGTGTTGCTGTAAGACAAACAATTACTCCTTTTTCCCTCAGGGCATCCATATTTTCTTGCTTCAATACAGCACCACCACCTGCAGAGATAATGATGTTTTTACTTTTAGAAATTTTTTTTATCATCTCTGTCTCGATCTCTCTGAATCTCTGCTCGCCAAAGTGTTTAAATATCTCATTGATGGACATCTTCTCAGATTTTTCTATCTCTGCATCCACATCAATTAACCGCATATTTAGAAGTCTTGAGAGTTCCCCCCCAACCGCAGTCTTACCTGTTCCCATAAAGCCTGTGAGGACAATGCTTTTCATGTCTTGAAATACCATAAAATATCCTTCTGTCATTTCATGTCATACCTGCCCCTTTTGTCATTCCCGCGAAAGCGGGAATCTAGGGGTAACCCCGCATCGAGTGCGGGGCAGCAGGAATCCAAAAAGAGACTGGATTTCGCATCCCCCGATTAAAGACTTCGAGGGCAGGCAAGTGCGGAATGACATACTTATTCATTATTACTCAATAGTTTATTGAAGCGCAGTTCTTGGCTATTGTAATAGTTATAGAGCGATAGGTCAATATAGTTACAAAACGATAGGTCAATTTGAAAAGATTAAACTCGTTATTCCCTGTAGTCTTGCTACAGGTTTCCTTAGTGTCATTCCCATCCTTGATTTCTCAAGGATAAACTCCAGTGGGAATCCAGTAATAAAGCACTGCCCCGTATCAAGCACGGGGCTGCTTCCGCAGGAATCGACATGAACCTTTTGGCTCACAAAGGATCATGAAAATATCCTTTATTCCCCCTTTGGCAAAAGGGGGATGGAGGAGGATTTTAAGAACAAATGTTTGCAGTTATAATTCATAATAAAATCTCCCCTCACCTCTCTTTATTAAAGAGGGGTATTTTCGGGTCAATGACAATAAACAGTATGGCTACAAAAAATATTTAAATATACCCTGCGGTCTTGCCGAGGGTTCTTTATTGTTTTTTCCTCCTGATGACTGTTGCTACACCAATTAATATGATGACCCCTAAGATGAAAGGATATTTAATCACATACACCAGTGGTATAAGTAGCCACCTGGTAGCTGTCCTCAATGCCTCATACTGTCTTATAAAGTCTGCCATGGGTGGTGAAAATTTATAGTAGAATGCCACAAATGCCTTCCCAATGATATTTGGAATTTCAATTCTGAAATCTGCAATCTGAAATCTAAAATCTGTCAATAGCCACCTGTCCCTAAAATCCCTCAAGACCTTCACATGTGGGTCAAGGTATGAGCCATACGCTGCTGTTGCGATAAAGCAACCACCCCCACCACCTCCGCCACCAGAAGAAGGAGGAGAAGATGTTACACCTGTGCCGCTCAATGGTACAGCCACAGTCGGAGTATCAGATGGAATACTTAGAGTTGCACTCTTTGAACCTGCTGATATAGGTGAGAAAACTACCTGAACCGTGCAGACTTCTGATGCTGCTATTTTTCTTTCCGAACAGGTGTCATCCTGCTTGCTGAATTCTGATACATTATTGCCCGCAATTGTTATTGTTCCTATTGTGAGACTTTCATCACTAACACTAATTGTTAAAGGAGTGCTTATTGTTGCACCAACATTTACACTTCCAAAATCTATAGATAAAGGATCTACCGTGAGTTGTCCATCGGGTGGCCCCGGCGGTTGTGGCAATCCAGCTCCATAGACCACCTTTAAATTAAAACCAAGCAATATAACCATGATTCCTAACACACAAATCATCTCTTTCATCTTTCTTCCTTCATCCTTACCATGATATCGCCTTTACCTGCCAGCCATCACCTGCAAATACAACTCTATATGATAAAAGCAATAGTGTCACTACCATGATTGCTATCTTTTTCTTCATATCCATCTCCTCCTTTCTTTTTCGTATTGTCAAAACTTAACCACAGAGAACACAGAGAAAATATTACATATCAAGGAAAGCATTCTCTCTGTTCCTCTCTTTGTTTTGACAGAAGGTTGTTATAATACAAAATACCATTTTTTCTGTTATATTTAAATATGCCGAGGGTTATTGTTGGAATGAGTGGAGGGGTTGACTCTTCTGTCACAGCATATCTTTTGAAGGAGCTGGGATATGAGGTGGAAGGGTCCAGCTTTATTCTATGGGAAGCAGGATACGGGACTGACTTTACAACATGCTGCTCACTTCAGGCAGTTCAGGAGGCATCGAAAACTGCCCACCATATCGGGATACCCCATAACACAATTGATGTGCGAGACGCTTTTATAGAAAGGGTGATCGAGCCTTTTGTAGATGCGTATACTAAGGGCTCGACTCCTAACCCATGCATATTATGTAATAGATTCATTAAGTTTCCCTTTCTTCTTAATGAGGCGGAAAAAAGAGGTGCTGAATATATTGCCACTGGACATTATGCAAGAGTCGAACCAGGGAAGTCAATTGACAATAGTCATCAGTCAAATCCCCCCTCACCCCCCTTTACTAAAGGGGGGAGTGGGGGGATTAATAACTTTTCACCTGTTACTCGTTACTTACTCAAAAAGGGAATCGATCCAAAGAAAGACCAGTCCTATGTTCTGTATGTCTTAAGAGAGAAGGAACTTAAAAGGCTATTATTGCCTCTCGGCTATTACAGGAAAGATGAGGTCAGAAAAATTGCACAGGATCTTAACCTTCCAGCAGTAAAGAGATCCGAGAGCCAGGAGATATGCTTTATCGAAGACAGGAATTATTTTAAATTCATTGAGAAGCTTTCTCCTGTCGCAGGAAAACCAGGCCCTATTGTTGATATGACTGGAAAGGTAATAGGAACGCATAAAGGAATTTACGGATATACCATCGGCCAGAGAAAAGGGCTGGGTATATCTTCGACTAAACCTCTTTATGTTGTAAAGATAGACGCTGTAAGAAATACGGTACATGTAGGTCCGCAGGAGGCTGCAAAGGGAAAAGAATTTTTTGTTGAAGACCTGAACTGGATTAGCACGCAAGAGGGACTCCGTCCCCCTTGCGAAATCCCCCCTGAAAAATCCCCCCACACCCCCCTTTGGAAAAGGGGGGCCAAGGGGGGATTTTTCAGGGCATCTGTAAAGGTGCGCTCCATGATGAAGGACGAACCAGCAACTATTTTTTTAGTCAGGAGTGACGAGTCTGGGGTCAGAAGCATTGTTCGCGTGGTCTTCGATGAGTCACAGTGGGCCCCTGCACCAGGGCAATCCGCAGTCTTCTATGATGGCGATACAGTAATAGGAGGGGGTGTTATAATCAAAACTACTTAAACCACAGAGAACACGGAGGAAAAGATAATGAGTGCATAGAGTAACTTATTTATTTTAAATATTTTTAATGTTCTCTGTGTTCTCGATAATATCTCTGTGACCTCTGTGGTTAGACTTTTCAAGAGAATAAAGAAGAAGGGGGAATGATTATATGCTAAGAGGGGAGAGCCTAACCTCTAAAAATATTCTGGATGAGATAAGAGCAATCTATAAGGAAAATTACCAGGAAGCCAATATAGACATTATTGAAGTAGTGCTTAATGATGTCATAGATCTTTTCTCCGGTAAAAGGAAGGGGTTTCTGAAATGTGATACTAAATACCACGACCTTTTGCATACCTTACAGGTTATCCCTCCTTTTATAGGAATTATTGACGGATGGAACAAAAGTGAAAATACCCCAAACATTTCAAGAGAATTTTTTGATATAGGGATCATTGCAGTCTTATTACACGATACAGGTTACATAAAAACCGAGGACGACATGTATGGGACAGGGGCCAAATATACTTTCATTCACATAAACAGAAGTGCTGACTTTGCAGCACATTACCTGTCAGAGATAGGGTTTGAAAAACATAAAATATCCAGTGTCCAGAATATTATCATGTGTACTGGAGTGAAGGTTGATTACAATGATCTTCTTTTTAATTCAGAAGAGGAACGGATAGTCGGATACGCACTGGGAACTGCCGACCTTTTAGGCCAGATGTCTGCGGTTGATTATCCTGAAAAACTACCTATACTGTACAGTGAATTTGAAGAGGCATATCGCTATGAGGGAATAGAGAGATTGCAGGAAAGAGGGATAACTGTGTTCGAAAGTGCGGGTGATTTGATCAGGAAGACCCCTTATTTTTACGCGGTTGTAGTAATAGAAAGGTTTAAAAATATGGGTTCTATATATAAATACCTCACCCATCATTTCAAGGATTCAAGAAACCATTACATAGAGGCGATCGAAGAAAATATAAAAAAGATAAAGCTTACTTCTATACCTCGGTAAACCCCGCACCTTTGTAAGGTGCGGGGTAAACCAGTCTCAGCGCGTTAGGCACTACCTCTACTTTTGCAGGGGTCATTCCGAAATAATCGCCGTCTATCTGTATATGAGCATGGCCATTGATTTCTATGGTAGTTGCCTTCAAGTATTCTACATCCTCGAATCTCAGATGTATTCCTACTGCAATGCCAAAGACATACCTGAAGATGTCTGAACGTTTTTTACCCTTAAAGATGCAGATATAAAAAGACGGATCAATAAGTCTTGCATCAGGTGTAACCTTAAAATTCCCTCCATATTTGGCCGCCTTTCCTATAACTGCAGAATATCCAGAATAAGTTTTTCCGTCAATATCAAAGGTTAATTCACTGGGATTAAATTTAGACAGGGTTTTCAATCCGCTATAAATATAAGTGCCTTTACCTGAAATTTTTTTGATCTTCTCATTTATCCCAAGGACTGCTTCACCATCAAAGCCAATACCTGCCATTAGACAGAAGAGACGAAATCCCCCCCTCCCCCCTTTTCTATTTCTATTATCCTCT
>JBFMAM010000014.1:0-14125 GCA_040755805.1 Nitrospirota bacterium | reverse complement strand
ACTCTTTTCTCTAAGGGATAAGTCCTAAACGCTTTAAATCCTCTTCTGTCCAACCAGCGTCTTGAATCATAGATTTTAAGGTTTTTGGTGGGAAGGTATCTCCACTTCTATGATATGAAAGAATAACCCTTCGTCCATCTGGATGCCTAAAGATAAGGTGGCCTCCCTTTTTCTTAGTTTGTCTAAATCCGTCTCTTTCCAATGCGTGTCTAAATTCGTTGGCAGTTACATTCTTGGGAAGTATCATGCCACAATACTTACGGCAGGCTCAGGAAGGATTTCTATAGCCCCTTCCTCTGGGATAGGCTCTCCTGATTCTCTGAGGTCTTCAATATAAAGTTCTACTGCTTCTTTGATGTTCTTTAATGCCTCTTCATAGGTGTATCCCCAGGTATGACATCCCCTTAGGGCAGGACAGTAGGCATGATAGGCCATACGGTCATCTTTAGGGTCTTCCTCGATAATTACTTTAAATATATAAGTTCTCATACTTCCAATTATACCAAATTTTTATTTAACTAACACAGTTATGAGGGAAAGCAGAGGTTATTAATCCCTTAAAAGGTATGGCATTGCGTTAATCAAGGCTATACCTTTAATTCCGACATAAGGAGTAGCACCCTATATTATCGGAAGTGGACGTTTGAGGAAGGTGGCCCTATCACTCACTGCCTAAAGATTAGGCACACTCGCTCCATGGTCGCTCCATGACACCCCGCAAAGCCTTATGTATCAATGGTCTTTATTAATTCGAATCTCACCCCCTCCGCCATAAAAAATCTTCTAAGATTTAATAAATTAGCCCAGAGGTATCTAAATATTTCGGCCCTTAAAAACCTAAAGCCTCAATTATCCTTTTTTTCTGTTTTTCGATTACCTTCTGTCCATGTTCGAGGGTCTTTACAATCTCCTTTTTGGCATCGTCTGACAGTTCTTTGCCCCGCTCAATTATTTCTGTTGCCTTGTCCTTCATATCATCCGCAAAATTACTTACACCCTCGATCGTCTCTTCAACTAAATCAACGGTTTCCTTTTTTATACGTCTTGCAGCCCTTGAAATATCCTTTCTTGTCTCACGGCCTGATTTAGGTGCATATAGAAGTGCGATAAAAGCACCAATCATTCCGCCTAATAAAAAAGCCCCTGCAATCTTTGTAGAATCCCTATTCATGGTCTCCTCCTTCTCAAGATATTATTTATGTTCTAAATTTAACAAGTATAAACAATAGAGTCAACTTTTGCCCCGTTAGAAAACATTGTTTCTAGCGGGGTGAAGGTTTAAAGCCCCACCTAAGCTTTCTAACGGGGTTTACTCAGTGTGTACGAGGACTGAATCAACCTACTTTAAGGTTCGTAATATTTCTTTTTCTTTGGCAGGTAATCCTGCTCCACAAAACCACCATAATCATGGGGGTATTTATAGCCTTTCCCATGTCCTAATTTTTTAGCGCCTGGATAGTGGCTGTCTTTTAAATAATCAGGAACTTCCATCGTTTCTTCAGTAGAAATGTCATTTAACGCTGCCTCTATGGCTTTGTAACAGGCATTGCTTTTGGGGGCATTTGCAACATAGATGGTTGCCTGCGCAAGGGGTATCCTCGCCTCTGGCATGCCGATGAACTCCACTGCCCTTAGTGCAGATGTGGCAACAACAAGCGCCATCGGGTCAGCATTTCCCACATCTTCTGATGCACAGATGACGATGCGCCTCGCAATGAATCTATGGTCTTCACCTGCGTAAAGCATCTTTGCGAGATAATAGATAGCAGCATCTGGATCTGAACCACGCATACTCTTTATAAAGGCAGAGATTGTATCATAGTGCTGGTCACCCTTTTTATCATAAACTATATGCTTCTTCTGAATTGACTCCTCTGCAATTTCAACAGTTATCCTTATCTGCTCGTTGTTGTCTGGTGGTGTTGTAAGGGCAGCAATTTCTAATGCGGATAAGGCCTTTCTTGCATCGCCATCGGACATCTCTGCAACGTGATTGAGGGCATTCTCATCGGCTACTATCTTGAAGTTGCCGAGCCCTCGCTCTTTATCCTCGATAGCCCTTCTCATTATCTCTGATAGCTCTTCTTTTGCGAGTGGCTTCAGTTGAAAAACCTGGCTCCTCGAAAGCAGAGTTGAGTTTACATAGAAAAATGGGTTTTCTACTGTAGCAGCTATGAGCGTTATATTCCCTTCTTCAACATCAGGGAGAAGAGCATCTTGCTGGAGCTTATTGAATCTATGAATTTCATCGAGAAAGACAATGGTACGGACACCTTTGGCCTTTCTTGCTTTGGCATTCTGTATAACCTTTCTGAGCTCATCAAGCCCGATGGTGGCTGCATTAAGCCATTCAAAGTCTGCCTTTGTCTTTTCAGCAATTATCCTTGCAAGGGCGGTTTTGCCTGTGCCGGGCGGGCCGTAAAGGATTAGTGATGTAATCCTATCTGCTTCTATAGCCCGTCTCAGTAATTTCCCGGGGCCAAGAATATGTCTCTGCCCGATATATTCATCGAGGGTCCTAGGACACATACGGTAGGCAAGCGGTGGTACAATGGTTTCTTCGTTAAATAATTCCATATTCTATGTTTGCTGATATGATAGGAATTTTTCAAGTTGTATAAAGTTTTAAAGGAATCCGAGAAAATGATATACTATTTCAAGTTTTTGAGGAGGATAGGTTATGTTCCATACTGCAGACCCTAAAGAAATTATTGATGGAAAGATAACAGATGTTTATTTCGAGAGGACACTTCGAATCTTAAAGGCAAAAGGGATAAATCCCATTGTTAGAGCTGAATTCTTCGCTAAAAGCCTTCCTGAAAACTGGCCCTGGGCTATATTTGCCGGTCTTGAAGAGGCGATGTATTTGATGAAATACCTGCCAATCAAGGTCAGGGCAATGAAAGAGGGGACAGTCTTTTACCCCTATGAGCCTGTGATGGAGATAGAGGGGAAATACCAGGACTTCTGCATTTATGAGACTGCAATCTTAGGTTTAATATGTCAGGCATCAGGAATTGCAACAAAGGCAGCAAGGTTTAAAAAGCTTGCTGGCGAGAGACTTGTTATCAGTTTTGGTGCACGCAGGATGCATCCAATACTTGCACCGATGATTGAGAGAAATGCATATATTGGAGGATGTGATGGTGTTGCAGTTATAAAATCAGGAGAGATCATTGGCGAAGACCCTATGGGCACAATGCCACATGCATTGATAATATGTATGGGATCTACTGTAGATGCAATAAAGGCATACGATGAAGTCTTAGAGCCGAAGTTTAAAAGGGTCGCATTGATTGATACATTCCTTGATGAAAAATTCGAATGCCTTAATGTTGCAGAGGCCATGGGAGAAAGGCTCTTTGCAGTAAGGTTTGATACACCCTCATCAAGGAGGGGGAATTTTTACCGTATCCTCGAAGAATGCAGGTGGGAATTAAATATCAGGGGCTATAAGCGTATAAAGTTCTATGTGAGCGGTGGGATAAAAGAAGAAGACATCCCTGTTTTAAATCCTTTTGTTGATGGCTATGGTATCGGCACATCCATAAGTAATGCACCTGTTGTTGATTATGCAATGGATATCATGGAGGTTGAAGGAAAGCCTTTAGCTAAAAGAGGTAAGTGGTCTGGAAGTAAGAGGGTTCTGAGATGTTCGAAATGTGGTACAAGAAAGATTGTCCCAAACAATAAAAATAAACATGTATGCTTGTGTGGGGAGAAATTTGAAGATGTACTCATACCTGTTATTGATAACGGTAAACAACTTATTAAAATAGAGTCCCCATCTAAACTCAGGGAATCGGTTCTTAAAAATATAAAAGATCTTCCTTTAGAATAATCTGAGTTAGTATTAATGTGAAAGGCAAAGAAAGTTTTACATATGGAGTCCTGATAATCCCCCCTCACCCCCCTTTATTAAAGGGGGGTGAGGGGGGATTAATGGCTTCCCTTTATATCTTGCTTGCCATATTTCTCTGGAGTTCTCTTGGTGTGGTCGTCCGGCTTTCAGGCGTTGCAATACATATCCTTATCTTTTATTCCCTTGTGGTATCTTTGATTGTTCAAGGAATAATTTTATCTCGGAAAGATTATAGAAGAGAGATTCCTGAAATCAAGATACTTAAGTATCCCATGATACTTGGCTTTTTTTCACTTTTAAATACATTCACTTACTTTTATGCCTTTAAACATACCATAATAGCAAATGCAGTCCTTACACATTATACTGCGCCTGTAATTGTTGCGTTTCTTGCACCGCTGTTTCTGAGAGAGATAATCACGGGAAGAATTATTATTGTGATAGTTATAGCCTCGATAGGCCTCTGGATTATGCTTGATGGGTTCTCATTCAAATCCGCCTCGGGCGGACAAATGGTAGGCATAATAGCAGGTCTTGTCTCAGGACTTGCATATGCAATAATTATTATTTTTGTTAGGATACATGCCCAAGATTTTAACCCGCTTGTGCTTGCTTTTTTCTCAAATGCTGTTATTGCGATCCTGCTTTCACCTTTTATAAGAGAGATTCCTTTAAATGCCTTATGGAGTTTTCTGCTGATGGGGATAGTTCATTCAACTATTGCACCCATCTTATATTTTAAAGGGCTTCGGTATGTTACTGCTAACAGGGCTGCTGTCCTTGGTTATCTTGAGCCTGTTAGTGCTATAATCTTCAGCATCTTATTCTTAAAAGAGATTCCGGGAATCAGGTCCCTGATTGGTGGGGTGCTTATAATTTTCTCAGGTTATCTAACATTAAAAGGAGAAAGGTAAGATGGGAAAAAAGTTCAAAGTTAAAAATAGTAGTCAGCATTCAGTAGACAGTAAACAGGGAAAGGCTAAAAACCTGACTACTGTCGACTGTCTACTATCTACTGTTTGCCGTCTACTGTTTACTGTTTACTGTCTACTTCTTACTTCTAATGTTTTTGCAGGGGAGAAGATCGAGCTCACCCTCAAAGAGGCGATTGATATTGCACTGAAAGAGAATCTATCTTTGATGGATGAAAGACAAAATCTCCATATCTCGGAGGCAGATATAAAAGTGAAGGAGGGGGAGTTCGACCCTAAGCTTAAACTTCAGGTGAGCGAATCCTACGAGAAAAGACGCACCCCTTTTTACTATTACTTAGTAGAAGTCAGAGAGGAGCGCACAGTTATAGCAGAGGCAGGCATTGAAGGTAAGGTTAATACAGGTGCAACCTATGAACTTAAATGGACGAATGAACGTTTCAAGGGGCCCCAAACCTTTCTTACTATTAACCCGTATTATACATCTGAGCTCACACTGACAGTTTCACAGTCGCTTTTGAAGGGGATGGGGAAAGAAATACAGGAAAGCAACCTGAATATTGCAAAGAATAACTTAGAGATATCAAAACTCAGACTGGATGATAGGGCAAGTCAGGTCATTTCTGACACAACTAAGGCATACTGGGACTTCCTTTCTGCAAGGGATGAACTTGAGGTTGCAGAGCTTTCCCTGAGGCTTGCAAGGAATCTTTTTGATGAGGCAAAGGTAAGGATTGAGGCTGGAGTACTCGCACCTGTTGAGATATATAAGGCTGAGGCAGAGGTTGCATTAAGAGAAGAGGCTCTACTCAGAGCTAAAAAACTCGTATCCGATGCTGAAGACAGGCTCAGGGTTACAATGAACCTTAAGGAATGGCATAAGGAGATAGTGCCTGTAGAGAAGCCACCTGAACCATCAGAACTGCCATCTGTTGAGTCTACTCTGAATACTGCCCTATCTAAGAGAAAAGATCTTCGCCAGGCATCCATAGAGAAAAGGAATAAGGGAATCCTTCGTAAATTCTACGAAAACCAGCAATTGCCTGACCTCAGTATCTTTGGCTCTACAGGTTTGAATGGCCTGAATGGCAATTACAGCGACTCCCTGGATAAACTTAGCTCTGGAAGGTACTATTCATGGCAGGCAGGACTGTCTTTAAGCCTGCCCATTGAAAACAGGACTGCAAAGGGAAATATGCTAAAGGCAAAATATGATGAAGAGAAGGCGGATATAAGCTTCAAAGTTCTTGAACAGAAGATAATAACCGAGATCAGGGAAGCATGTAGGTCACTTCAGCTCGCATCAGAGTCTATTACAGCAACAAAGAAGACAAGGATTGCATCAGAAAAGAGGCTTGAGGCAGAAGAGGGCAGATTCAGGGTCGGCATGGCGACGATGAATGATGTGCTTAAATTTCAAGAGGAATATACCAGGTCTATATCATCAGAGAAGAAGGCAAGAATTGATTATGCAAAGGCAATAGTTGAGCTGGAGAGAGTGAAGGGGACATTATGCCAATCATCGCCATAATCTATAAGGCTCTCAATGAATTATGATAAGATATAGAAATAAGATGAAATTCGAGATGCAAAATGAAAAAGTTACTGATTGGTAGTGTAATTCTTATAGTTCTTGGCATAGTTGCATTTATTATATTCAGGAGTAAAGAAAATGGATTGAAATTCAGGACTGAGAAGGTAACCAGGGGCGATATACAGGCAACTGTTACCGCTACAGGTACAGTTAACGCTGTAACCACAGTACTTGTCTGTACACAAGTTTCAGGGACTATAAAACATATATATGTAGATTTTAATTCTCCTGTGAAACAGGGCCAATTGATAGCCCAGATAGACCCATCTACCTTTCAGGCACAGGTGCAGCAGGCAAGGGCAAACCTTCTTTCAGCTAAAGCCAATGTGGAGAAGACAGAGGCTTTACTCGTAGATGCAAAGAGAACGATGGAAAGAAACAGGGAACTGTTCTCAAAAGACCTTATTGCAAGGAGTGATCTGGATACTTCAGAGACAAATTATGAAACATCAAAAGCTCAGGTAAGCGTTGCTAAGGCTCAGGTTGCGCAGGCAGAGGCGGCTTTAGAGTACGCGGAGACGAACCTCGAGTATACAAGGATACTGTCTCCAGTGAATGGGATTGTGGTATCAAGGGATGTGGATGTTGGACAGACTGTGGCTGCGAGCTTTCAGACACCAACTCTCTTTACCATTGCCCAGGATCTGACAAAGATGCAGATTGATACAAATGTAGGTGAGGCAGATATAGGAGAAGTAAAAGTGGGGCAGGATGTTGAATTCACTGTTGATGCTTACCCCGATATTACTTTTAAGGGCAAGGTATCACAGGTCAGAAATGCGCCCATTACTGTGCAAAATGTGGTGACTTATGATGTCGTTGTTTATGTCAGCAATCCTGAACTCAAACTTAAGCCAGGGATGACAGCTAATGTATCAATTATCACATCGAGTAAGAAAGACGTTCTCAAGATACCGAATGCTGCCTTGAGATTCAGGCCGCCTGAGACAGGAAAAGGTGTAGCTCAACAAAAAGGTCCCGGTGTCTGGATACTCGAAGACAAGAAACCAAAACGTATAAAAGTGTCTACCGGCATAAGTGACAGTAATTATACAGAGCTTGTTTCTGGTGAGATAACCGAAGGGCATGAGGTCATCGTAGAATCTCTCACAAAACCAAAAACGCAGCCTCCACCCAGTAGGCCAAGATTTTTCTAAAATGGCACTCATTGAGGCAAAAGAGATCACTAAGGTCTACAGGCTCGGGGATATTGAAGTAAATGCCCTCTGCGGGATATCACTCATCATTGAGAAGGGTGACTTTATAGCGATAATGGGTCCATCAGGCTCTGGCAAATCAACCTTCATGAATGTTATCGGTTGTCTTGATACACCAACGAGTGGACAGTATCTTTTAGAAGGAAT
The DNA here is from genome assembly GCA_040755805.1 of Nitrospirota bacterium. Classification (GTDB taxonomy): domain Bacteria; phylum Nitrospirota; class Thermodesulfovibrionia; order Thermodesulfovibrionales; family SM23-35; genus JBFMAM01. The sequence goes on along the minus strand of JBFMAM010000014.1, from coordinate 6,373 downwards.
TGATACGGGTAAGCTCAACAGAGATGAACTCGCAAAGATAAGGAATAAAAAAATAGGATTTGTATTTCAGGGATTCAATCTGCTTCCGAGGGCATCAGCACTTGAAAATGTGGAATTACCGATGCTCTATAATGGGATTCCTGCAAGGGAGAGAAGGCATAAGGCAATAACGGCCCTTAAGGCGGTTGGACTGGAAGGCAGAGAGAATCATCATCCAACACAGCTTTCAGGTGGTCAACAACAGAGGGTTGCGATAGCAAGGGCACTTGTCAATGATGCTCCAATAATCCTTGCAGATGAACCTACAGGTAACCTTGACACAAAGACAAGTGCTGAGATAATGGAACTTTTTGTGAAACTGAACAGGGAGTCAAATATCACGATAATACTGATAACCCATGAGAGGGATATTGCAGCCTATAGCAGACGTATAATAAAGTTCCTGGACGGCAAAATTATCAGCGACGAGCAAAAGGCAAAACTCAATGTTGTATAAAGTTGTTATCCATGAATCGTCATTGCCCGACTCGATCGGACAATCCAGAGAAAGGAACTGGATTTGGAGCCTGCCCCGTACTTGATACGGGGGTCAAGCCGGAGAATGACAAAAAGAGTCCACTTTAAGTGAACTCCATATGTAGAATGGGGCTACTGTAAGGTTAGATTATGATTAACATCCCTTCAACATTAAAGATATCATTAAGGGCATTGAGGGTAAACAAGATGCGTTCAGCCCTCACCATGCTTGGAATTATTATTGGAGTTGGTGCTGTTATTGCCATGCTTGCTGTTGGCATAGGGGCAAGTCAAAAGATATCTGAGCAGATTGCGAGCATAGGGAGTAATCTTATCATTGTAGTTCCAGGAGCAACAACAGCGGGGGGAGTGAGAATGGGTATGGGAACCCAACCGACACTCACCATGGGCGATGCAGAAGCGATATTGAAAGAAAGCCCCGCAGTTTTAGATGTTGCTCCTGACCTCAGCGGAGTCGCACAGGTTGTGTACGGAAATCAGAACTGGTCAACAGGAGTGAGGGGCACTACACCAAGTGTTTTGAATATAAGGGACTGGCCACTTGCTGAGGGCAGATCATTCACAGAACAGGATATCAAAAGTGCTTCAAAAGTTTGTCTTTTAGGCCCGACTGTTATAGAAAACCTTTTTGGAGACACAAACCCGATTGGCAAGATAATAAGGATAAAGAATGTTCCATTTACAGTGATTGGTGTGCTTGAGAGAAAAGGCCAGACTCCTACAGGTCAGGATCAGGACGACGTTATCTATGTCCCTGTGACGACAGCGCAGAAAAAGCTTTTCGGAACTACATTCCCAGGGATGGTGAGAACGATAATGGTTAAGGCAAAAAGCACAGAAGATTTACCTTTTGCAGAGAAACAGATAACAGAATTACTCAAACAGAGGCATCACATAGGCCCTAAACAGGAGAATGATTTTACAGTCAGAAATCTTACGCAGATGATGCAGGCTGCGGAACAATCATCAAGGGTAATGACTTTATTGCTTGGAGCAATAGCATCTGTTTCTCTCCTTGTTGGAGGCATAGGGATAATGAACATTATGCTCGTCTCAGTCACAGAAAGGACAAGGGAGATAGGCATAAGAATGGCTGTTGGTGCGAAGACATGGGATATCAGATTGCAATTTATCATCGAGGCACTCACTCTATCATTAATCGGAGGTGTTGCAGGAATTATCGTAGGTATATCTAGCTCAAAGATAATATCTATGATTGCAGGCTGGAACACAATAGTTTCACCATTATCCATACTTCTTGCCTTTAGCTTTTCCGGATTGGTAGGTATATTCTTTGGGTTTTATCCTGCATATAAGGCGTCGCTTCTTAACCCAATAGATGCTTTGAGGTATGAGTAATAAAACTTTTTATTTGAAGCGGAGTTAGCTGTGGACCCTATCACACACGGACTTGCAGGTGCTACAATTGCAAATCTCTGCTTTAAGCGAAAGGCAGCTATGTGGGTATTGCTCCTTTCATCAATTGCCCCGGATTTTGACTATATAACACGATTCTGGGGTATGGATATATTTCTCAGATACCACAGAGGGATTACACACGGCGTACTTGCTTTGTTTATTGTACCAATAATAATAGGCCTTATATTTGGCTACAGAAAAGGCCTTTTCTATTATTTTTTCATAGCCTTCCTCGGCTATGCCACCCATCTATTTATGGACCTCACAAACCAGTATGGCACAAGAATTCTTTCTCCACTTGACTGGCAACAGTATTCCCTCGACCTTACATTCATAATAGACCCTTATATAACCATCGGCCTTCTTCTGTGTGTAATCCTTGGAAGGACTAACAAAAGAAAGACATCTGCTGTCACAGCAATAACAATCGTTTTATTATTTGCTTACTTTGGTGTCAGGTATTATCTCCATGATAAAACAATAGATTTTCTCAAGGCCAACCTTAAAGCAGACTCATACAAGATGTGTCCCCTGCCAAATGATTTTCTGAGATGGCGGTTTATTACCAGATCAGGGAATGAGGTCAAGGTGGGCTCTGCAGACCTTTTAACAAAAAGGGTCTATGTAGATGAGACATATAAGATGTCGAATAATAACCCATTCATTGAGATGTCAAAAGAGGAAAGAGTTATAAAAAACTTCCTTTATTTTGCGAGGTATCCGTATGCTGAGGTAAGAAAAGATACCGGAATGACCACAGTCGTCTGGCGCGAGCTATCCTTTGCTATAAGGGAGGGGGATCATTTTGTAGCAAAGGTAGTATTTGACAGAGATGGCAAAGTATTAAACTCATACTTCAAGTTTTGAAGCCTCAGCACATCCTATCACACAGGCTGCAGCTTTTTTGACGCCCTTAAGCAACCTTGCCTTTTCAATGCTGCCATGAATCATAACCTTATATGTCATAAAACAAGACCTTAAAACTGGTTTTTGACATTTTCAATGCCTCAATTATATAAGTTCTTGGAATACAAATTGATTCTAAGTAAAATATCCTGAAAAGCTATAGGAATCCTCGGGATTGTCCACTTTTGTCATTAATGTTAGAAATTGGAAAAGGTAAAAAGGTAAAAATGAAAAAGTTATGTTTAGTTTTTTTATTCTTATCTTCCGTTGCCTTTGGGCAAGAGTATCTCGATGTTACCCCGGATTATAAAGTGAAATTTCCAGAGGATTTTTATTACAAAAAGGATTTCAAAATACAGTGGTGGTATTTTACAGGACATCTGTTCAATGAAAGGGGAAGAGAATTTGGATATGAGCTTACCCTTTTTGTTGTGGGTGTCCAGAAAAGGGATTACAAATCACAATTTGGAGTGAACAATATATATCTCTCGCACTTTGCAATTTCAGATGTGGCGGGAAATAAATTTTACTTCAATGATAAAGCAGATGCAGGAGCTTATGACTTTGCAGGGTCAAAGGACAACCAGTTGAAAGTCTGGGTTGGGAAAAACATATTAGAAGGAACGGTAGAGAGAATGCATATTAAGGCTTCAGATGAAAATAATGCCATAGATTTACTATTGATACCTACCAAACCTATCGCTCTAAACGGAAAAAACGGATATTCAAGGAAGTCAGAAGAGTCGCCTCTTATAGCTTCCATATACTTCTCTTACTCAAACCTGAAAACAGAAGGGATGTTAAAAATTGGTGATAAAGTCTTCAACGTGAAAGGTAAAAGCTGGCTCGATAGGGAAATCGCGTCGAGGGAATTGGGGAAAGATCAGACAGGATGGGACTGGTTCGCCATACAGCTTGATGACAACAGGGAAGTAATGCTTTATTTACTCAGGAATAATGATGGTTCTATTGACCGATATTCGTCGGGGACCTTCTTTTACCAGGGCGGTAGATACAGGCATTTTTCAAGGGATGATTTTTCGGTTAATGTTTTAGACCACTACAAATCAAAGAAAACAGGCGCACGATACCCTTCACAGTGGTTAATAAAGATTCCATCTGAAAATCTAATTATAAGAGTTACACCTCTCGTAGAGGATCAGGAAGTTCTGGCAGCCAGTTCAACAGGGAACTACTATTGGGAAGGGACCTGTAAGGTGGAAGGAACAGAAAAGGGAAGGGCGTATGTTGAGATGACAGGCTATTAGATCTTAATTTGTCGCAAGATATGATTATACAGGCAGGTTATAGCATCTTCGCTCATTCTCGTCCCGATAAATCGGGACTCCGAGGTAAATTCTGTCAAAGACAGAATTTAAATCCGCTCAAATGCTATAACCTGCCTGTTTTTGTTTTAGTCTATGAGTAAATTAAGTTAGGGATATACATGATAAGACTCGAAAATGTTGAAAAATACTACGGAAATACAAAGGTTCTAAAGGGGATAAATTTGGAAGTGAAAAGAAGTGATTTTATCTCGATCATGGGAAGTTCAGGTTCTGGAAAATCGACTCTATTAAACCTTATCGGTGCGATGGACAGACCTGATAAGGGCAGGATTATTGTTGATGGAGAAGATATATCTTCATATACAGACGAAGAACTTACTCTCTATAGAAGGAAAAAGATAGGTTTCATATTCCAGTTTTTTAACCTTTTACCTAACATCTCAGTCTTTGAGAATATACAGATGCCTTTACTTCTGAATGGAGTTGAATATGAAGGTAAAGTCTCTAAGTATATAAAGCTTGTCGGCCTGGAAGGTAAAGAAAATGACCATCCTTATCAGCTTTCAGGTGGTGAACAGCAGAGGGTTGCGATTGCGAGGGCACTAATACATGATCCCGAAATTATTCTCGCAGACGAGCCAACCGGGAGTTTGGATAGTGAAAATGGCAAGGCTATAATGGAGCTCATTAAACAGTTAGTCGAGGAAACAAAGAAAACAGTTATCCTGGTTACCCATGAAAGCTACATAGCAGGATATGCACGCAGAATGGTAAGAATAAAAGACGGAATGATACTCCAGTGAAATTTCTAAAATTGATAAAAATTTTCGTATTGAAAAATATAAGAGAAGAAAAATTTCTGACCCTTTTATCTATCATAGGTGTTGCACTCGGGACAGGACTTTTTATCGGTGTAAAAGTAGCTTCTGACCGTGCAGTTGCTTCCTTTGAGGCAGACATCAAAGGAATAAATCCCTATGCCAACTATGAAATCCTTGACATATCAGGTATAGATTTCAATGAGCGTGTATACAGAGATGTCCTTAATATAGAAGAAAATGCATTTCCTGTATTAAAAACATTTGGTTACATCCCAGAGATAAAAGAGACAATAGATATAAACGGTATCTACACAATTAAATACATTCAATATTTAAAATTATCTCAAAGTAATCCCCCCTCACTCCCCTCTAGTAAAGGGGGGCAGGGGGGATTTTTGGATAAAAGGTACAAATACGAGAAATTTTACAGAGAACTAAACGGCGGCCTGATAACGAAAAAGTTTTCTGATAAATATTCCTTTAGAAAAGGCGCTACAGTAAAAGTATTAGTTTATGACAAAGAATATACATTAAAGATCGTTGATATTCTGGATACAGAATCTATTTCTACAAATACACTGATTATGGATATCGGGAACTTTCAGGAGTATTTCCATAAAGCAGGTTACCTGACAAGAATTGACCTTGCAGCAGATGAAAAGACAGTAGAAGAGATACAGAAAATACTCCCATATCATCTCAAAATTGAAAAGAAAGAAGAGGTTTTCAAAAATCAGAAGTCCCTAATTGCATCCTTCAGATACAACCTTCAGTTTGTCAGTCTTATATCCATTCTGGTCGGGATGTTTTTACTGTATAACACCATTTTCATATCGGTAATAAAAAGACGGACTGAAATCGGTATCTTACGAGGTCTCGGAGCTGATAAAAAAACCGTAATCATACTATTTACAGTTCAGGGAATGGTTTTGGGATTTATCGGTTCAATCCTTGGGATTATCTTAGGACAGATTGTTGCCTATTTCTCTGTCTTCGCCGTAGAAAAAACCATATCAACCATGTATAGCACGATATCCATATCCGACTACTTAATTACAAAAATTGATGCATTAAAGGCTTTGATTTTAGGCCTGTTTGTATCATTTCTGGCCTCTGCAATTCCTTCCATTGAATCATCAAAAATCAGACCAAATGAGAGCTCAAAGGAAGGTTCTCTTGAGGGTAAATACAAGAGGTATCAGAAGTTTTTTTCTTTAGCAGGAGTTTTCTGCATTGTCTCCGGTGCGATTTTATCTTACATGGATTACCGTTATACCCCTTTTGAGTTTCCATTTCTGGCTTATATGGGGATTCTCTTTATCATCGTAGGTTTTACATTTATCTCTCCTTTTTACCTTTCCGTAATTTTGAAGACTATAAAAAAACCTGTGGAAAAGATAT
>JBFMAM010000013.1:0-15018 GCA_040755805.1 Nitrospirota bacterium | reverse complement strand
GAGAAAAAGAAAAGGCATGTCCTTGCAGTGGATGCAGATTCAAATAGCTGTCTCAATGAGACACTCGGAATAGATGTCCATGCGACAATAGGTAAATTAAGAGAGGAGTCTCTCCATGCGATAAGAAGCGGTGCAGAAAGACCCGGTGGTATGTCCATGGAAGAACTCTTTGACTATCAGGTCCAGCAATCAATTATCGAGTCAAGGGGATTTGATTTGATAGTTATGGGGAGGCCGGAAGGGCCGGGTTGCTATTGCGCTGCGAATAATATTATAAGGAAATATATAGACAAGCTCTCTGAGACTTACCCGTATGTTGTTATAGATAACGAGGCTGGCATGGAGCACCTCAGCAGGAGGACAACCCACGAGGTTGATTTACTGTTAGTTGTGAGTGATCCAACTGTAAAAGGCATCCAGACAGCGCATAGAATAAATGGATTGATTGATGAAATCGGGCTTGAGATCGGCAGAAGGGTTTTGATTATCAACAGGGTTTCTGGAGATGAGGGAGAGGAACTGAAGAGTCTTGCAGAGAGGTTCGGTCTTCAGGTTGCAGGTCTTGTTCCTCAGGACAATATGGTTTTCGATTATGACCTCCGTGGGAGACCAATCTTCCCACTTCCTGAAGATTCAAAGGCTGTAAGGGCTGTGTTCAGCATTCTCGATTTGCTTAACATTCCTTAGTGTACTGTCTCATAAAAAAACTCTTTACCTTAAAATGAGATTTATGTTATCTTTTTAACCCTATTTCTATTTAAACTCTCAAGAGCTTTTAGCTCACAAAGAGGGATGAAAATCGGGTCGGGAGACCCGATATACCCACATTGGGTAGTGACAGTCTCCTGACCTGTCACAAAAGGGTTTTTCGGAGCAAACCCTCATGAGCCTTCGGCTCACAAAGGAGGATGAAAATTTAACCACAGAGAACACAGAGTTTACAGAAAATTAGAAGAAAATGAATCTTTTCTCTGTGTCCTCTGCGGTAAAAAGGTATTTTCGGAAAAAGGGTGAAAGGAGTCTCTGAAGATGCTTATAATCGGTGAGAAATTAAGCATAATAGCCAAAAGGGTTAGAGAGGCTATGATGAAAAGGGACAAAGGGCCTATACAGGATATTGCAACTTCTCAATGGAAGGCTGGTGCAGGTATGATAGATGCAAATATAGGCCCTGCCGAAGATGGTGGAGAGGAATTGATGCAATGGATGGTTACCACTATACAGGAGGTTGTCCCTCTCCCGATATGTCTTGATACAACGAATTATAGGGCAATAGAGGCTGGCCTTAAGGTCCATAACAACGAATGGGGAATGCCCCTGATAAACTCAACATCGAATGACCCTGAGAGGTTTCCAATGCTCGAACTTGCAGCGAAATATAATGCCCAGATAATCGGCCTCACAGTTGGTAAGGGCGGACTGCCTGCAGATGCAGAGGAGAGGGCTGCCATCGCAGCAGAGATTATGGCGAGGGCTATGGAACATGAGGTTCCACTTGAAGATTTATATCTTGACCCCCTCGTATTGCAGATAGCAACATCGCAGGATCATGCATTGAAGGTTATTAAGGCAATAAAGATGTTCCAGGAGCTGAATGACCCTCCGATGAAGACAGTAGTCGGTCTCAGTAATGTATCGAACGGCTGTCCAAAGCCATTGAGGCCTATACTGAACAGCTATTTTCTTTCCCTATTAATGTACGAAGGACTGACTGCTGCCATAGCAGACCCACACGAGATAGCGCCGACAGTAAAGACCATAAATGTGATACTGGGTAAGATACTCTATGCCCATTCGTATTTAGAAATGTGATTTTCAGGATTCGAGGATTCAGGGATTCGAGGGTTCAAACAATCCTGAATCAAGTTCAGGACAATCACTTGAGCCCTTGACTCCTTGACCCCTTGAATCCTTTTAGCTTTAGGAGGAGAAATGGCATTTACACCCCCAAAAGAGACTTATTCAGGTAAGGTTTATTCCATAACAATCGGGGTGGGTAAAAGAGCAGTTACCTTTGGAGGGGAGAATGTCCTCCCGTTTCATACCCTTGAAGGTGTAGCACCGAACAGACCTGTTATTGCACATGAAATACAGGATGTCCCTCCGTCTGACTGGCCTGAGAATGTTCAGAAGCCATATGAGGGTGCTTCGAATGATCCAGTAAAGTGGGCAAAGTTCTGTCAGGATGTTCTTAAGGCAAAGGCAATAGCTCTCAGACTGATAGGTACACACCCTGACAGGGAGAACCGCTTACCTGAAGATGCAGCAAAGACCGTCAGGGATGTACTTTCTGCAATAGATGTCCCTTTGATAATACTCGGCAGTAACCATGCTGAAAAAGATGCATCTGTCCTTGTTGCTGCAGCAGGGGCTGCAAAAGATAATAACTGTATTATAGGTAAGGCGCAGGAGGCTAATTATAAGACGATTGTTGCTGCTGCAATAGCAAATAACCACAAATTAATTGCTATGTCGGAGCTTGATATAAACCTCTCAAAACAGCTTAATATATTAATTACACAGATGGGTTTTGACAAAGAGAGGTTAATCACAGACCCAATGTGTTCAGCCCTCGGATATGGCCTTGAATATACCTATTCGGTTATGGAGAGGATAAGGCTTGCTGCCCTTGCACAGAATGATCTAACAATGCAGCCACCAATGTTAGGTGATATAGGTATGTATGTCTGGAAGGTGAAAGAGACGCAGGCCACTGAAACAGATGTGCCTCAATGGGGTTCTGCAGAGGAGAGGGGGATAACATGGGAGGCTGTTACAGCGATAGCCTTGCTTATAGCTGGTGCCGAGCTTCTTATAATGAGGCACCCCAAGGCTGTCGAGGCAGTTGAAAAAGTTATAGAAGAACTGATTTAAAAACTTACTTAGTTTACATAGTTTACTTGGTTTACATTGTTTGCTCAGTTTTTTGTGTTAATGAATCTTCCTGCAGCAAGCCAGAATGATAAAAACAAGGCAACCCTGTAGCAAGCTGCAGGGAATATCGAGTTCAATTAACTGTGTAAACTAAGTAAACACAATAGACTGAGTAAACTAACAACGGAGGTCGAGATGGCTCTGACTGGTGTTGAAATATTTAAACTTCTACCAAAGACAAACTGTAAGAAGTGTGGCTTTCCTACATGTCTCGCCTTTGCAATGAAACTTGCCCAGAGACAAGCCTCTTTAGATTTATGTCCTGATGTCTCTGAAGAAGCAAAACAGAAACTTGGTGAGGCATCAGCACCTCCGGTAAGACCGATTACATTTGGCGCTGGTGACAGGGCGATAAAAATGGGTGAAGAGGCAGTACTTTTCAGGCATGATAAAAGGTTTGTTAACCCATGTGCATTTGCACTCGAGATAAAAGACACACTTTCAGATGCCGATATAAATAGTAAGATCGAGGAAGTTCTTAATTCTGAAATAGAAAGGGTGGGACAGAAACTGAGGATTGATGCAATCGTTCTTACAGATGATTCAAAGGATGTAGGCAAGTTTGAGACTGCTGCAAAGATCGTTGCAACAAAGGCCTCTGAAGTCCCTGTAATTATCTGTACAAACAATCCTCAGGCTGCTGAGGCTGGAGTAAAACTATTTGTGGATAAGAAGCCAATTCTATATGAAGCAGATTCAGCAAATGTAGAGTCTATGACAAATATCGCTAAGAAATATAAGGCAACTCTTGGTGTAAAGGCTTCCGCCTCATCCGCCTCAGGCGGAGGAGGACTTGATGAACTATCTGCACTTACTGAAAAGATAAAGTCACTCGGTATTGAGGATATTGTAATCGACTCAGGTGCAAGGAAGGTAAGGGATATACTTATAGACAACACACTTATAAGGAGGGCCTCTATTAAGAAGAATTTCAAACCACTCGGCTATCCTGTTATAACCTTTGCACAGCGTGATGATAGCCTTCATGAGACGCTTATTGGAGCAATCGGTGTTGCAAAATATTCCTCTATAATTGTTCTCAGCAGTATTGAGAAATGGAAGAACCTTGCACTCTTCACATTGAGGCAGAATCTCTATACAGACCCTCAGGTTCCGATGCAGGTTGAGCAGAAGATTTATAAAATTGGTGAACCAACTCCAGACTCACCATTGCTTATCACAACAAACTTCTCGCTCACTTATTTTATAGTTTCCGGTGAGGTAGAAAACAGCAAGGTTCCGAGTTATTTAGCTGTTATGGATTGTGAAGGCCTTTCAGTTCTTACAGCATGGGCAGCAGGAAAGTTTACTGCAGCAAGGATTGCACAGTTTATAAGGGAAAGTGGTGTTGAAAATCAGATAAAGCACAGGGAATTGGTAATACCTGGTTATGTGGCAATATTGAGCGGTGCGATAGAAGATAAGCTCGAAGGCTGGAAGGTAATAGTTGGCCCGAGAGAGGCTAATGGAATACCTGCATTCTTGAGGTTAAGGGCAGCGTGAAAGTGATGAAAAATGTAAAATGAAAAATGTAAAATAATGTAAAATTAAGGATATTTGAATTTTAAATTTAAATTTTGCGCTTTTAATTTGATAATTCCCTGTAGCTTGCTGCAGAGTTCTTTAATTGATTTACGGGAGGTCGGGATGTCCAAAATTATAGCCTCAGCAGCCATAAAGGGTGCACATAAACTTGTAAGACAGTCTGAAGAGATGCTCGAAAAGGCTATTGCTGAAAAGGGTGAAGCTTTTGCATTTGAGTTCCCTGATACTGCTTATTATCTGCCAATGATATATGCAATGACAGGATTCCCTGTAAAAACCCTCGGAGACATGAAGGTTGCCCTTGGTTTTGCAAAGGAGCTTCTCCATGAGGAACCAGAGGAGAATATCTGGAAACCCTATCTCGGTGAGGCACTTGATTGTGGCATGGCAACACTCTTTGCTGAGGAAATTATTATGGCCATACGTTATATCAATGGCCTTGAGCCTGCGGTAGACCCTGATACAGGTTATGTCTATAATGGATTTATTACAGATACCATCCAGAGGAATTTGGGCATACAGCTTGTTGATGGTACAATGCCTGGTTTTGCTGCAGTCATTGGAGCTGCTCCTGATGATGATACAGCGTTGAAGATTATCAGGGAGCTCCAGGAGAAAAACATCCTTATTTTCCTTTCCGGGCATGTAAATGGCAATAGTGTTACTAAACAGCTTTTAAGAAAAGGTGCAGAACTTGGATGGGATACAAGGGTAGTCCCGGTAGGACCTGATACAGAACATACGATATATCCTCTCAACTGGTCAGTTAGGGCTTCACTTATCTTTGGAGGTAAGAAGCCAAGTGATTTCAAAGGTCATCTCAAATATACAAAGGACAGGGTTTTTGCCTTTGCTCTGGTTTTAGGTGAACTTGATGATATAAAGTGGACGACCGGTGCAGGAGCTATAAACATGGGTTATCCAGCAGTTTGCGATACTGATGTACCAGTTATACATCCCACAGGAGTATGTACATATGAAGAGGTTGATAAAGAATTTGACCATGATAAGATTGTTCAGAAAGCGATAGAGGTCAGGGGTTTAAAAATTATTGTTGAGAAGCCACCTATACCTGTTGCATACGGCCCGGCATTTGAGGGTGAGAGGATAAGAAAAGAGGACATGTTTATAGAGTTTGGTGGGCAGCGCACGCCTTCATTTGAATTGGTGAGGATGAAGGAAATGGAGGAGATAGAGGATGGTAAGGTCGTAGTCGTTGGCAATAACTGGCAGGAAAGATATGAGAAGGGTGGACAGATGCCACTCGGCATCGTCATAGATGTTGCAGGCAGAAAGATGCAGAAAGATTTTGAACCGGTTATAGAAAGAAAAATTCACTCTAATATTAACGAGGCTCAGGGTGTCTGGCACATGAGCCAGCGCGATTTAAACTGGATAAGAATAAACCACAATGCCAAGAAAGAAGGGTTTACACTTGAGCATCTCGGGATACTTAATGCTACCATGACCCACCACAGGTTCAGGGCAATTGTGGATAAGGTTCAGGTAACAATCTATACAGATGAGGAAGATGTATTAAGGCTTCAGGAGGAGGCAAGAAAGGTATATAAAGAGCGTGACCAGAGACTTGGAGGACTTGTAGATGAGGCAGTTGACACATTTTATTCGTGTCTCCTCTGTCAGTCATTTGCGCCCAGCCATGTTTGCGTTATCAGTCCCGAGAGGCTTGGCCTCTGCGGGGCATACAGTTGGCTCGACTGCAAGGCTGCATTCGAGATAGACCCAACAGGTGGAAATCAGCCTATACCAAAAGGAGAACTATTAGATGCAAGATATGGAAGATATTCAGGCATTGATGAATATCTTGTAAAGGCATCAGGTGGAGCTGTGGAGACACTTAACCTTTATACCATAATGGAAAATCCCATGACTTCCTGTGGTTGTTTCGAGTGCATTACTGCGATAATTCCAGAGGCGAATGGTGTGATGATCGTGCAGCGTGGTCACACAGGTATGACACCTGTAGGGATGAAATTTTCGACATTGGCAGGGAGTGTTGGCGGAGGCACACAGAACCCTGGATTTATGGGTATTGGGAGGAACTTTATAGTCAGCAAGAAGTTCCTCCATGGTGATGGGGGGATTAAACGAATTGTCTGGATGACAAAGAATTTAAAGGAGAGTCTGAAAGAGGCGTTCGACAAAAGGGCTGCAGAGGAAGGGGTTCCAGACCTTCTCGACAGGATAGCTGATGAAACGATAGCCGAAGACTCTGAGAAATTGCTCGATTTCCTCACAAGTGTCGGACATCCCGCACTTGAGATGGAACCGATGCTATAAAAGACAAGTCAATAAGTCATTGAGTCATTGAGTAAAGAAAAACTTATTGACTTAATGACTTAATTACTCATTGACTTAATTTCGGGAGGATATATGGATAAGGTGATAAAAAGCGCAAATGAGGCAGCAGAGCGGATTATAGAGTGGGGTGAGTTACAAGGCATAGAAACGTGTTTTGAAAGGGCTGAGAGACTAAAGCCCTGTCCGATAGGTGCCTCCGGTGCCTGCTGTAAGATATGTCATATGGGCCCATGTCGTTTTGTTGGAAAAGATGCAGAGGAAGAGGCAAGGGGAGTATGTGGGGCTACACTGCCAACAGTTGCTTCGAGGAATCTCCTGAGAATGGCCGTAGCAGGGACAGCAGCACATTCAGACCATGCGAGGGATATGGCCTTTATATTACTTGCGGTTGCAAATGGAGAGACAAAGGATTTTAAGATAACCGATGTTAGAAAACTATACAGAGTTGCCGAGATACTTGGTGTTGAGTTTGGAAATGGTAGGGCTATAAACGATGTTGCAAAAGATGTAGCACTTAAATTCATTGAAGATTTTGGAAGGCAAAAAGGTGAGCTCAATTATGTAAAGAGGGCTCCCAAAAAGACGCAGGAGAGGTGGAAAAGATGGGGTATCACTCCAAGAGGAATTGATAGAGAAATAACAGAAGCAATGCACCGCACGCATATGGGTGTTGACCATGACCCTGACAACCTCCTTTTGAGCACTTTAAAGGTTTCTCTTTCAGATGGCTGGGGTGGTTCTATGATTGCAACAGATATTACGGATATACTTTTTGGTACTCCCAGGCCTGTGAAGGCAGAGGCGAGTTTTGGAATATTCAAAGAAGATGAAGTCAACCTTGTTGTACATGGACATGAGCCCTCACTTGCAGAGATAATCGTAGATGTAGTAAATGAACCTGAGATGGTTGCATATGCAAAATCAAAAGGTGCCAAAGGTATAAATCTTGGAGGCATGTGCTGTACTGCAAATGAAGTCTTGATGCGGCACGGAATTCCAACAGCAGGTGGTTTTACAAATCAGGAGCTTGCAATCATGACAGGGCTTGTGGATGCGATTACCGTGGATGTGCAGTGCATAATGCCAGCACTTACCGAGTTATCAAAGAAATTTCATACAAAGGTAATAACGACATCCTACAAGGCAAAAATACCAGGGGCTATTCATGTCGAATATGATGAGCACAGGGCAAGAGAAATAGCAAGGCAGATTATAAAGATTGCCATTGATAATTTCCCTAACAGGAAGAGGGAAGGAAGTCATATAACAGATAAGTATCCGGTAATAGCAGGATTTTCGCACGAATACATCGAATACATGCAGGGTGGGTCATGGAGGGCATCATTCAGACCACTAAACGATGCGATAATGGCTGGGAGGATTCGCGGAGTTGTTGGACTCGCTGGCTGTGATAATCCAAGGGTTCCCTCACAGGGCATTCATCGTTTTCTGGCAATTGAATTGATTAAGAATGATGTGCTCATAGTCTCAACAGGCTGTGGCTCTGCTGCATGTGGAACCGCAGGTTATCTTACTCCGGAAATGGCTTTAGAGAATGCCGGGCCAGGGTTAAGAGAGGTATGTGAGGCAATAGGAATACCTCCAATACTTCATCTTGGAGCATGCGTAGATAATTCAAGGATCCTGACAATAGCAACTGCTATGGCAGAGGAAGGTGGTCTTTCTGATGAGATTGGGGGAATGCCGGCAGTTGGTATCGCTCCTGAATGGATGAGTGAAAAGGCTATTGCTATTGGCTGCTATTTTGCTGCCTCTGGTGTTCCTGTTATATTTGGGGGTGAATCTCCGGTCGGAGCAAGTGAGGAAGTAACGAGGCTAATGACAGAGGTATGGTTTGAAAGATTCAAAGGAGCCCTTCACTTCGAGCCAGACCCTGAGAAGATACTGGCACTTACCTTAAATTATATAGACATGGCAAGAGAGGTATTAAAGCTCAGGAAATACGAGCTCGGAAGGTTCGGCATGGAGAGGGTTCTCATGGATATGGCTGCAAGGCGTGAATTAGAAAGGGCAGCAAAACCACATTTGGGAATATATTAAAGACAGTCAATAGTCATTAGTCAATAAAAGACGGTCATTGGTCAATGGTCAATGACGAATGACTATTGACAAATGACAAATAACAAATGACCAATGACTAATGACCGATGACTGTTATTTTGGGGGTTTGATGAAGGTAGAAGAATTAAATATAATCGGAGAGATCGGAAGGGTAGGAACAATTATATCCAGGCATGCTATGAATAGAGGCGTTCTGATCCATACCCTGCAGAAGATACAGGAAGACAATGGCTATTTGCCAGAAGATGTATTAAGGAGACTTTCTAAAAAACTCGATCTCCCACTTGCTGAGATTTACAGTATAGCGAGTTTTTACAAGCAGTTTCACTTTACACCGAGGGGAAGAAAGGTTGTGAGGTCTACTGAGGGGGCAAAACTTGATGATGCCAGTTGTTTCACTTTA
This sequence comes from Nitrospirota bacterium, assembly GCA_040755805.1. Taxonomy (GTDB): domain Bacteria; phylum Nitrospirota; class Thermodesulfovibrionia; order Thermodesulfovibrionales; family SM23-35; genus JBFMAM01. The sequence continues at coordinate 5,732 of JBFMAM010000013.1, read as the reverse complement.
CACCGAGGGGAAGAAAGGTTGTGAGGGTATGTATGGGTACAGCATGTTATGTGAGGGGTGCTCAAAAGGTACTGGGCACACTCGAGGAAAGATTCAACATTAAGGCCGGAGACACTACCGAAGATCTTGCTTTGAGCCTGGAAACAGTTGGCTGTATTGGATGCTGCGGACTTGCACCTGTTTCTACCGTAAACGATGAAATTATAGGCGAGATCGGTTTAAAGAAGTTTAGCAAGTTAATAAAAATTATAGAAGAAGGATAATAATGGGAAGGCTTAAAAGCACAGATGATCTTAAAAACGTGAGATCAGTCCTTAGCAGAGAGACCTTCAGGCCAGACAAAGATAGGGTGAGGATTTGCTGCGGGACCGCATGCACAGCCACCGGTTCCAGAGATGTTGTCAGGATGTTTGAGGAAGAGATAGCAAAGAAGGGTCTGGATCTGGAGATTGTAAAGACAGGTTGTCAGGGATTATGTCAGAAGGGTCCTGTTATGAAGGCAGAGCCATACGGTTATTTTTATCAAAAAGTCAAGCATGACAATGTAAGGGAAATTATCTCTACTACGTATTCAGGAGGATAGATCCCTGTAATATCTATCATTACATTGCTGTTGGTGGCTATAGCGCTGCTGGAAAGATGTTCTCCTCCATGAGCCCTGAAGAGGTGCTTGAAGAGGTAAAGAAGGCTAACCTCAGGGGCCGGGGTGGTGCAGGATTCCCCGCTGGCATAAAATGGGCGCATACTAAAAAGGCTCCAGGTGCGATTAGGATGGTTATAGCCAATGGAGATGAGGGCGACCCTGGCGCATTTATAGACAGGTCAATCATGGAAGGCGATCCCCATAGCCTCCTTGAAGGGATGCTTATATGTGCATATGCAATAGATGCTAATTATGGATTTATATACGTCCGTCGCGAATACCCGCTTGCTGTCAAGAATTTAAGCATTGCTATCAGACAGGCAGAGAAAATGGGGCTTTTGGGTAAAAACATCCTCGGTACAGGATTTGATTTTACACTACATATTAGAGAAGGTGCAGGTGCATTTGTCTGTGGAGAAGCTACTGCACTTGTTGCCTCAATAGAGGGCAACAGGGGATTTCCTCATGCAAGACCACCAAGGGTCTCGGAACCCGGTGGCGGTCCATGGGGTTATCCTGCCAATCTTAATAATGTAGAGACCTATGCCTGTGTTCCTCAAATCATAGAAAAGGGTGCAGATTGGTTCCTGAGCATAGGGACTGAAGGCTCGCCAGGCACAAAGGTATTTGCCCTGACAGGAAAGGTTAAGAATACAGGGCTTGTTGAGGTTCCCATGGGGATAACCCTCAGGGAGATAATCTTCGATATTGGCGGGGGTATCATAAATAACAAAAGGTTCAAAGCAGTGCAGACTGGAGGCCCATCAGGAGGATGTATTCCTGCGCGGTATCTTAATCTACCTGTAGATTTTGATTCGCTATGGAAGGTCGGCTCCATGATGGGTTCAGGTGGCATGGTTGTTATGGACGAAGACAACTGTATGGTTGATGTTGCCAAGTTCTTCCTTTCCTTTACACAGGCTGAATCATGTGGAAAGTGTCCACCATGTAGAATAGGTACATATCAGATGCTCCAGATACTCGAAAAGATAACATCAGGTAATGGTGAGGAAGGCGACATAGAAAAACTTGAAAGGCTTGGAGAGCTTGTAAAGGAAGGCTCTTTATGTGGTCTTGGTCAGAGTGCACCAAATCCAGTTCTTACAACTATAAGATATTTTCGTGACGAATATGAAGAGCATGTGAGAGATAAATACTGCAGGGCAAAGGCTTGCAATAGTTTGGCTATTTATGTAATCAGTCAAGTTGAGTGCATCAGATGCGGACTCTGTAAACAGGCATGTGCCTATGATGCTGTCATTGAAGCAAGGGATAGATACTTCATCGCTCGCGATTACTGCACGAAATGTAAGGCTTGCTACTACGTCTGCCCTGTAGATGCGGTTAAGCTTTTGAGTAAAAGACATTTGAGGCTCGAAGAGGAATTTCGCATACCTCTTGAAAGAATAGACACCATTGAAAGGAGATGCAAGATGATATTAAAAGATATTATAGAATCAAAACCCCCAGTAATAGTAACCGTTAGAAAAGATCGCAGGCTTGCAGAGGCAGTAAAAATTATGGCCGAGAATAATGTCAGTGGTGTATTCGTCGTTGATGAGAATAATAAATTAGAAAGTATATTTACTGAGAGAGATATTGTACGATGTGTTGTTAATAATATTTCTTTTGAGAATGAGATTATTGAGAATATGATGAGACGTGATATTACAATATTTGACCCTTCGATGGAGATAAGTTCAGCAATAACTATTGCATCGAGAAAGAAGATCAGACATTTACCGGTTCTTGAAGGAGATAAGATAGTCGGGATGATTACTTTCAGGGATCTGGTCTCATATCTGCTTCCGGAGATCTGCTATATGGCAAAGGAAATTTATTGAGGGTAAACCCTCATAATTTTACAGGAGGAGGCAGACATGCTGAAAAACCCTTGCAATTCGACAAAATTTTATTCTTATACACATGACTGCATTCTTCACCTTATGTGCCTTTCAGAAAAAGGCTGGCTGGCCACATTAAGGTCTTTGTGGAGTCTCAGGGCAAGCCTTTTTCAGCATATCTGCCTCCAATATACGAATAAATTTTATGCAACTGATAGGTAAAGTATGTCAGAACAAAAGGAGTTAAAGGTAGAGGACATAAAAGAAGAGGCGGAAGAGAAGCACTGTCCGGTTCAGAGGTCACTTTTTTATATAGGTAAGTTCCTTTCAGATCCAATGTGCGGGAAATGCTTTCCTTGTTCATTCGGAACATATGAGACAAAAATAAGGCTTAAGGAATTATATCCGGTAAAGGCACAGAGGCTGATATTTTTGCTCTTAGGCGGATTGCAAGTGAGATGATTGAAGCCTCCCGATGTAAGAAAGGCAAAGACACTGCAAAGTTCATCCTCGAATGGATGAATACGGATGCCTTTAATGAGCATATCGAAGCCAGATGTCCTGACAGAGAATGCCTTGCATATATAGAATACAGGATTATCCCAGAGAATTGTATTATGTGTGGATTATGTCAGGATGTATGTAAATATAATGCAATTATTGGAGAAAAGAAAAAACCCTATCTGAGTGGTTATCTGCCCTTTGAGATAAGGCATAAGAGGTGTACCAAATGCGGTGAATGTATAAGGGTATACCCAACCGAGGCGATAGAGATTATAGATATAAGGGCTAAGGATGAGGTTAAAGTTTAGAAAAGGTTAAGGTTGAGGCTGAGGTTAAGACTGAAAAACCTTAACCTTAACCTCAACCTTAGCCTAAATTTGAAAGGGAGGAATGAATGGCAGATACAGTGAATATTGCAATAGATGGCAGAGTGATTAAAGCTCCTGAGGGCATGAACCTATTAGATGCAGCAGAGCTTGCAGGGGTTCATATACCAAATCTCTGTTATCTAAAAGGCATGAAGGGTATTGGTGCATGCAGGCTGTGTCTTGTAGAGGTGGAAGGGATGAAGGCACCTGTAATAGCATGCAATACAAGGGTCAGAGATGGGATGCTTATCAATACAAAGACTGAGAAGGTAGAGGAGGTCAGGAAATTCGTCATAGACCTTATCCTTTCAATGCACCCACTCGATTGTATGACATGCACAAAGGCGGGGGTATGCAACCTTCAAAAATATGCCTATGACTTTGAGCTCAAAGAATCGAGCTTTACAAGAAAAAAGTTTGGCTATCCAACTGATGAAGCAAATCCCTTTATAAAGAGAGACCCAGAATACTGCATACTCTGTGGACGGTGTGTGCGTGTATGTAAAGAGCAGGGTACCAGCGTGCTTGACTTTATGGGAAGAGGGGTTGGAGCAAAGGTTATTACTGCCAATGACAAACCACTTCAGGAATCAGAATGTACATTCTGTGGGAGCTGTGTTGATGTATGCCCAGTCAATGCCCTTCTCGAGGCCGACAGGTGGAGAAAGGGGAGAGAATGGGAGTATGAAAAAGTTAACTCAGTATGTCTTTCATGCGGGAATGGGTGCGATATTACTGTTAGTACAAAGGATGGTGAGGTCGTCAAGATAAATTCAGGTGCGTTAGAAGGCTCGATTGAACGATATGTCTGTGCGATAGGTAGATATGGTTTCGATTCCATAAAGGGTGAAAAGAGGATTACTTCTCCAATGAAGAGGGTAGGCAGTGAGCTTAAAGAGACAACATGGGATGATGCCCTCCATATAGTTGCTGAAAAACTGAAGGCAGCAGGTTCCGATGCAGGTTTTATAAGCACAGCAGGGGTTCTCAATGAAGACGCGTTAGCTTTAAAAAAACTTGCTTCAAATGTTCTGAAGGCAAAGAATATTGATACAACTGTAAGCCTTTATGCAGATGCTGATTCGATGAGAGATAATGGTGCAGACCTTGAGACAGCGGATCTTGTTGTCCTTGTAGGGCTTAATCCAGACCAGTGGACAAGGGTGCTCCCTGCACTTGATGCGATTATAAGAAAGAAGGTTAACAGAGGTGCAAAACTCGTTGTTATAAATTCAGGCGATCCAAAGATTGCATCAGTTGCAACAGTGAACCTTAATGGTGAGGAGGCGTCAATTCTCTCTCAGTTGGCAAAGGCATTTGAGGAGCAAGGAGCAAAGAGCAAAAAGCAAAGAATGGAAAGCACAGAATCGAAATCCGAAATAGATAAGGCTATTGAACTTTTTACAAAAGCTCAAAATCCTCTCATCCTCACAACACCCTCTTTTTATAATGCCTCTGTCAATATCGCGCTTGTCACTCGTAACCTGTCATTCGTAACTCCAGGGGTTGTTACTGTGCCGATTGAAAGCAATGCAAAAGGTGTAATTTTAATGGGACTTGTAACAGCAGGTAAGTCGTACGGGGAGATGATTGGCAGAGCACATAGCACAGAGCACATAGCACAAAGCGATGTAAAAGTTCTGTATGTTATCGGCGAAATACCTTCAAATAAAAGGCCAGATGTAGACTTTCTTATTGTTCAGAATTCACATCTGACAGGGCTTGCAGAACAGGCTGATATTATGCTTCCATCTGCTACATCCCTTGAATCAGAAGGCACGATAGTGGATTACCTCGGCAGGCTGAAACATGTGCATAGGGCTGTTGAACCAGCAGGAGATTCAAAAATGCATAAGGAAATATTTATTGAGCTTGCAAAGATTCTGGGCAGTCCGATCAAAGAACCAGGAAAGGCCGAAATTAAGAAGTCTTTAAAAGTGAAAAAGTTGAAACCTTCTTTCAGTCCATTTAAAAAGCAAGAAGGTTTTGATATCAACATTGAGGAGATGGTTGAATCGCTGAATCTCTCTGTTATAAATGGCTCAAGGCTCTTATGGCTCAAAGAGGCGGAGAGGATAATGGCTGCCTAAAGGGGTTATAAATTTGCCTGAGACAGAGATACCACAGGAGGTCATAAATAAGATAGAGGATACTTACAATAGATATGAAAGCATGGGGTATTATGGAATCCTGGGTCTTAAAGAAACTGCAACACAAGATGAGATAAAAAGGGCATTCTACAGGGCGGTTAAGGAATTTCATCCCGACGAGTATCCTTATCTTAACTCGGCTGACCTTAAGGACAAGCTCCATACAATCTTTGCATTTATAACCCAGGCATATAAAACACTTTCTGACCCTGATAAGAGAAGG
>JBFMAM010000012.1:0-15492 GCA_040755805.1 Nitrospirota bacterium | reverse complement strand
GCAAAAAAGAAACTCTTGGATCAAATGTAAAAATTGTTTAATTGCATAATTTCCTCTTATGGGCAGGAATTAAGAGTAATGACAGGGTTACGACACAGCCTCTAAAGGGTTGCCCTACATTTATATAATGCGTTTGTATTTAGTAAAAAATTATGAATAACAGAAGGGTGAGGCTTGCTCCTAAAAGTGCACCAATAACTACTTCTAAAGAAGTGTGCGCTTTAACCGCCACCCTGCTCCGAGCAATGAGGACAGACAATATAAGGCATAGTAAAGAGGCGATAAAACTTCCTGTAATATATGTAACTGCAATCCAGACTGAGAAGGCTGTAGCAGAATGACCACTGAGCATACCCCCACGCAGAGGGTGCCCTTTTTTAGAATATGCCTTAAGCACTATCACAAGGATTAAAACAAGTATAACCGAAATGAGTGTAATTTCTTGTTTTGAATGTTTTGCTATATAAATGCCTGTTTCAAATGTCCTGCTGAAATATGGGAAGAGTATGATATATCCCAAAACAGCGGCACCACAGGCAGTTATTAAAACTGCACCAGCAGCCACATCCTTCACAACTCTTGCCTTTTCGCTATATTCGGGCGAGGTCATATCCACTACATATTCAATGGCAGTATTGACCATTTCTGCAAGCAATACAAGGATAACAGCAACAGAGATAATCAGAAAATCCGTCCTCTCAACGTCAAGAACATAGCTCAATATTAAAACAGATTGCAGCAGAATAAAGGTGATACCTCAGATGCCTTTGTGTCCTTGCGGCGTGTAGAATTCCTTCTATAGCATTATTTGCACTATCTACCCATCTTCTTAATGGCATATAAAATCTTTTAAAGTTCTCTCAGCCTTTCTGCCTGATAGTGGGTAATCAGGCTATCTATTATCTCATCGAGATTCCCCTCAAGCACCTGTTCGAGTCTGTGAAGTGTGAGGCCTATCCTGTGGTCAGTGAGACGGTTCTGGGGAAAATTGTATGTCCTTATCTTTTCGCTTCTATCGCCTGTTTTTACCTGTAATTTTCTCTCAAGGGCCCTCTCTTTCTCATACCTTTCCATCTCGGCCTCGTAAAGCCTTGAACGCAAAACCTTCATGGCCTTCTCTTTATTCTTAATCTGTGAGCGGTCATCCTGACACTGCACAATAAGCCCTGTCGGTATATGCACAATCCTTACAGCAGAGTAGGTTGTATTAACCCCTTGACCACCTGGTCCGGAGGCGCAGAATGTATCTACCCTCAGGTCTTTTTCATCAATCTTAATATCAACCTCCTCTGCCTCAGGAAGTATGGCAACTGTTGCCACAGATGTATGGATTCTTCCAGATGCCTCTGTAACGGGCACGCGTTGGACCCTGTGTACACCGCTTTCATATTTGAGTCTGCTGTATGCGCCTTTTCCCTGGATAGATACAATTACTTCCTTGATACCTCCGAGTCCTGTGGAATTAAGTTCTATCATCTCTACCTTCCATCTCTTATGCTCGGCGTATTTCAAATACATTCTGAACAGGTCAGAGGCAAACAGGGCAGCCTCTTCCCCTCCAGTTCCCGCCCTTATCTCAAGTATTACATTCTTCTCATCTCTTGGGTCTTTCGGGAGAAGCATAATCTTAAGTTCTTCCTCTATCTTCGGCTTTTTCTCCTTTAGTTCATCAAGTTCTGCCTGTGCAAGCTTATGTAAATCGCCGTCGCCTTCCTTTAAAAGCTCCTCTGCACCTTCTATATCAGAAAGTAGCTTCATGTATTCTTCTATCTTCTCGACAAGCGGCTGTAGCTCTGCCTGCTCTTTTGAGTACTTCTGGAGCTCGGAAGGGTTCGATAGCACCTCCGGATCCATCAGTAGCATGGTCAGCTCCTCATATTTACTTCTTATTGCTTCGAGTTTTTCAAGCATTTGACTCCTCTATTCTAATAACCTCCTCGAGTGCCCTGATCGCAACCTCAATCTGTGCTTCATCAGGTTGTCTTGTTGTAAGCCTCTGCAGCAAAAGGCCCGGCTGTATCAGTATATATATTATAGAGTTATTTTTCATTCTCGATGAGAGTTTCAAAAACTCAAAGGAAAGTCCGGCAATAACGGGAATGAGGATAAGCCTTGAGAGAAATTTATGAATGAATGTCCACTCCTGCGGGATAAACGAAAAAGTAAATATACTTATGACCATAACTGTAAGGAGAAAGCTTGTGCCACAGCGAGGGTGTAGAGTGCTGTAGTCCTTCACATTCTTCACTGTTAGCTCTCTTTCATTCTCATATGCATGGATTACCTTATGCTCTGCACCGTGGTACTCGAATATCCGTCTCATCTCTTTCCACGTGCCGACTGCAACTATATATGTCAGGAAAAAGAGTATTCTGATAATCCCATCAACAAGGTTAAAGATTAATGAGCTTTTAGAAATATATGTGAATATGACTCTTAAAAGCCTTGTTGCATACAATGGTAGTAGGATAAAGAGGGCTATGCTGAGGATTACAGCAAAACCTATGGTGAAGCTGATACTAAAAGGACTCAGGGGTTTTTCTCCCTCTTCATAAGTCTTGCTCGCAGAGAATTCTATAGCCTTGATGCCGATGGTCAGGGCCTGACATAATGCTATCACACCTCGCATAAGAGGAAGCTTTAGGATCTTTGGAAGTTCCTTCAGCATCTCTCTTTTCACGTGGATCTCGCCTTCCGGCCCTCTTACTGCCACCGTCCAGCCTTTCCGCGCCTTCATCATAACACCTTCTATAACTGCCTGTCCGCCAATGTTCTTCAATTGAAAATACTCTTTTGCATTTTTATTATCTTTTGTTCCGGTTGGTCGGCATGAACGTTTCATTAATTATCTCAAAAAAAAGTCGTTAGTCTAAAGACCTCAGACTAACGACCATCACTTGCTAATGTATCTAATTCTCGGTACGAGTCGATTCCGACTTTGTGTACTTTTTCTTAAACTTCTCTACCCTTCCCTCAGCATCAACAATCTTCTGTTTCCCTGTAAAGAATGGATGGCACTTCGAACAGATATCCACGTGTATCTTTGGCTTTGTTGACCTTGTTATGAATATTTCGCCGCAGGCACATATAACTGTCGCCTCTTTATATGACGGGTGAATTCCTTCCTTCAATCTCTCCCTCCTGAAAATAGATATAATACATATTAATAAATTTATAGTAGTTTTGGCAACCCATCGAATTGCCCCATAATAAGTGCTTGATTTCGCTATCTTTACCCCGTTAGAAAATTTTTCTAACGGGGTTTACCTTTATCCTTCCTATATGAGAAAATAATAAAATAAAGGGCTCAGAATGACAAAACCGTGAATGGCTTGGAATGATAAAAGGGGTATTTCAGTGGTAAAAGAAATAGTGGATTTCCTTATCATAGGTAGTGGAGTTGCTGGCCTCAGGGCTGCGATAGAGCTTGCACCACATGGCAGGGTAATTATCGTTACAAAGGACATACCAACAGAAAGCAGTACAGAATATGCGCAGGGAGGAGTTGCAGTTGCCCTAAGCGATGAAGATGAAGTAGGTATCCATTTTGAAGATACAATCAAGGCAGGGGATGGCCTCTGTAGAGAAGAGGCAGTAAGGGTACTTGTAGAAGAGGGACCCAGAAGAATCCTTGAGCTTATAGATTGGGGGGCAGAGTTTGATAAGGAAGGCACAAAACTATCCTTCACCTTAGAGGCAGCCCATTCGAGACGGAGGATATTACATGCCCATGGTGACTCCACAGGTAGGGAACTGGAAAGGGTTCTGATAAATAAGGTTAAATCCTTTACAACAGTCCAGAGATTTCCATTCTGTACAGCGGTTGATCTTATTGTTGATAATGGCAAGTGTATGGGAGCTTATGTTTTAAGGAATGCGGATATTATTGCTATCTATTCAAGGGCAACAGTACTTGCTACAGGAGGTGCTGGTCAAATCTTTTCAAGAACAACAAACCCTGCCGTGGCGACTGGAGATGGTATGGCCATTGCATGTAGGGCAGGTGCCATCCTTGAGGATATGGAATTTGTCCAATTTCACCCCACTGTTCTCTTTGCTCCTTCTGCTCCTCAGTTTTTATTAAGCGAAGCGATGAGGGGTGAAGGGGCGATTTTGAGGAATATAAATAAAGAACCATTTATGAAGGACTATCATCCTGATGCAGAGCTTGCACCGAGGGATATTGTATCACGTGCTATCATCTCGGAGATGGTTAAAACAAATAGTAACCATGTATATCTTGACCTTGTACATCTCGGAAAGGAATTCTTGAAAAGCAGGTTTCCGAGAATTTATTTAACATGTCTTCAATATAACGTGGACATCACAAAAGAGGTAGTCCCTGTTTCTCCAGCCGCCCATTATATAATGGGTGGAGTAAAAACTGACGTAGACGGTGCCACAAACATCAAAGGACTATATGCAGCAGGAGAGGTAGCATGTACTGGTGTGCATGGTGCAAACAGACTTGCCTCAAATAGCCTGCTCGAAGGCCTTGTTTATGGTGCAAGGGCAGGCATGGCAGCGCTAAATTGCGGATTGCAGATTGCGGATTGCAGATTGCGGAAATTAAATCCCCCCTCACCCCCCTTTGCTAAAGGGGGGCAGGGGGGGATTACTGACATGGAAGAGATAAGACTTGCATTAAGGAAAGTAATGTGGGAAAGGGTTGGTATTATACGATGTGAAGAGTCTCTTGGGAATGCAAAGGAAAAACTTGCCGGATGGTCATTTATCCTGAATAAAACCTTTTCAACAAGGCGCGAACTCGAACTCAAAAATATGCTCACAGTAGCTAAACTAATAACAGAGGCAGCCATTCTAAGAAAGGGGAGCGTTGGTGCCCATTACAGGTCTGATTTTCCACAAAGAGATGAGGAATGGGCAAAGCATATAATATGTAAGGCGGAAGATGAAGAGCTAAGATATGAATTTGTTAGCTAACAGGAAGGCAAAGATAGTCTGCACAATCGGGCCGTCATCTGCTAACAAAGATAGCATTTTTTCACTCATAAAAACCGGAATGGACGTTGCACGGCTAAATTTTTCCCACGGTGACCATAATACCCATAAAAAGGTAATAGAACTCATACGTGAAGGTTCGAGGAAATATAGCAGGCCAATCGCAATCCTTCAGGACCTTCAGGGCATAAAGATCAGGGTTGGACATATCGAAGGTGGTGCAGTCGAACTGAAAAAAGGCAGGGCACTCCTGCTTATGCCAGGGGAAGGTATTGGCAATCAGGAGAAGATATTTATATCATACCCTGCAATTCTCAAAGATATTAAGAGGGGAGACAGTATCCTCCTCGACGACGGCCTTATCCAGTTGTATGCTCTTGGTCGGACAGAAAATGCCCTGAAGACAAAGGTGGTTGAAGGTGGAATATTAAGAGATAGAAAAGGCGTAAATCTACCCGGCGTAAAGATATCTACCCCAGCATTTACAGAAAAGGATGAGAAAGATCTGTTGTTTGGAATAAACATGGATGTTGATTATGTGGCCATATCCTTTGTCAGGGACGCCCGTGACATCAGAACAGTTAAGAAATGGCTTAAAAACAGAGGGCAACAGATTCCACTCATCGCAAAAATAGAAAAACCAGAGGCCCTGCGTAATATTGAAGAAATTTTATCCGAAGTTGATGGGATAATGGTAGCGAGAGGTGACCTCGGTGTTGAGGTTCCACCTGAAGAGGTTCCCCTCATACAGAAAGGGTTAATTGATGAGGCAAATAAAAATGGAAAGATTGTAATCACTGCTACACAGATGCTTGAGTCCATGACCGAGCACCTAAGGCCGACAAGGGCAGAGACGACAGATGTGGCTAATGCAGTAATTGATGGGACAGATGCGCTGATGCTTTCAGCAGAAACAGCGACCGGAGGCTATCCGGTTGAGTCATTGAAGATGATGGACAGAATCATTATGTATACAGAAAGACAATATTTACGCGTTACGCGTAACGCGTTACACGTTACGTATCAGGGTTTACGATTCACGGATTTTGCAGAGGCCACAGCAGATGCGGCGTGCAGGGCTGCAGAGGATATCAAGGCAAAGGTGCTCGTTGCTTTTACACAATCAGGTTTTACGGCCAGGCTCCTATCAAAGTTCAGGCCCACGGTTCCGATCATTGCTTATACGCCTGATGAAAAAATTAAAAACAGGATGTGCCTCTACTGGGGGATCATCCCAAAGTTTATGAGGCTCCTCGCAACTACTGATGAGATGATAAGAGAGGTAGAGAAGTCCCTTATGGAGGAGCACATCGTAAAGAAGGGTGACAGTATTGTGATTACCTCCAGTTCTCCTCTCTCAACTCTCGGAAAAACAAACTTTATGAAGCTACACAGGATAGGAGAGTAGGTCATCCTGCTGGTCACATCAATGCTGCCAGTCTTTTGATTCTCTTAAGCATACCGGGATGGGTAGTGAAAAGCTCAGCTATTTTCTCAGCCCCAGCTAATTTTACCTTCTTGGACCTCAAAGCCATGAGCTCTGTTTGATCGATTGTTCCACTTAGGTCGCGATCAATCGTGCTCAATTCTTGAATTTCATTTCCAGCTCGACCAACATCGTTCAAAAAGAAGGCCCTTAATCCCTCCACCCGATGCAATTCTTCGCTTTGGGGTGGTTTACCTCAGATGGTTTGACTTGATATCTTCAGGGACAAAGGTATCCAGTGAGATGTTATTTGGATCATTAAGGTATTTTAATATCGTATGCCTTGATCTTTTTATGGAGGTTACTTCTTTCTATCTGAAGGACTTCTGCTGTCTTTGATATATTCCAGTTGTTTTCCTCAAGCTTCTTTATTATAAATGCCTTCTCAAATGCATCCCTCGCCTCCCTCAGTGCATTGAAGGCAAAATAATCAGATGGGGCTGACTCTCCTATAATAAGGTTTTTAGGTGTTATAGTATTTGAAGGGGTCATTATAACAAGCCTTTCTATCACGTTCCTGAGCTCTCTTATATTTCCAGGCCACTCATATACCTCGAGCGTCTTTAACGCCTCAGGGGTTATTTTTTTCGGTCTTTGCCCGTATTCTGAGGCAAAATATTCGAGGAAATATTCAACGAGTTCCGGTATGTCCTCCTTCTTTTCCCTTAACGGAGGAACGACCATCGGTATGACATCCAGCCTGTAAAGCAGATCCTCCCTGAAATTACCTTTCCTTACCTCCTCTCTGAGGTCTTTGTTCGTAGCTGCAATAATCCTAACATCCACTTTAATATTCCTGCTGCTTCCAACACGCTGAAACTCCTGGGTCTCTATAACCCGAAGTACCTTGGACTGGGCTGAAAGCGACATGTCACCAACCTCGTCAAGAAATAAGGTACCTTCATCTGCAAGCTCAAATTTACCCTTCTTCTTTTCAAATGCACCTGTAAAAGAACCTTTTTCATGGCCAAATAGTTCACTTTCTATAAGTTCCTCAGGTATTGCAGCACAGTTCACCTCAATAAAAGGTTTTTCTGCCCTTCTGCTGTTTTCATGAAGCATATGCGCAATAAGTTCTTTGCCTGTGCCACTCTCGCCGAGTATTAAAACCCTGCTGTTGCTCTGCGCTGCCACATCTATCTGCTCTCTGAGCTGTTTCATCTTCTGAGAATTACCAATAAGCCTCCATCCCTTTGCCATATCCTGTTTGAGGGCCTTATTTTCCATCTCGAGTGTTTTTCTCTCAATCGCCCTTTTAGCAGAGATAAGCACTCTCTCAAGGGAGAGTGGTTTTTCAAGAAAGTCATATGCACCCTTCTTTGTTGCCTTAACCGCAAGTTCTATATTTCCGTGACCGGAGATCATAATTATAGGAAGCTCTGGCCTTAGAGACCTAATCTCCTCAAGGGTCTGGATACCATCAATGCCTGGAAGCCATATGTCAAGCAGTATCAGATCTGGGCTTTGCACTTTCATCACCTCTATTGCCTCTTCACCGGAACTCGAAGTCAATACATCATATCCCTCATCCTCTAATATCCCTGTGAGGCTCTCCCTTATGCCCTCTTCGTCATCTACCACAAGCACAACAGGCCCTGCCATTTTAACCCCTCCAATTACTTCTCACTTATTGGGATCTCTATTGTAAACACAGTCCCTTTTGGTTCATTGTCCCTAACCTTTATACATCCTCTATGCTCTTCGATAATCCTGTTTGCTATCGCAAGGCCAAGGCCGGTTCCATCCTTTCTGGTCGAGAAATGTGGAAGGAATAACCTTTCCTTATCCTCATCCCCTATACCAGGACCATTATCAGCAATATCTATGTATACCCTGTTAGATGGTTGATCAAACCGTAACCTTACATCAACCTTGCCTTTGTTAGAGATAGCCTTTATGGCATTGTCAAATATATTTATCATAACCCTCTTGAACTGTTCTCCATCCAGTTCTACCTGAGGGCTTTTTCCCGGCACAGATACATTTATCTCTACACCTTTAATGTCTTTATACAGATTAACCACCTCATCTATTATACTCGTGATAAGGGTTGGTGCCTTTTTTACTTCTGGCATCTTACCAAACCTCGAAAAATCATCAACCAGCCTTTTCAAGCCCTCAACCTCTTTTATTATGCCCTTTGTTGAACGATCGAATACCTGATCAAAGTCAGCATCCCTGTGTTGCCATTTCTTTACCATGCGCTCCGTTGAAAGTTTAATGGGAGTTAGAGGGTTTTTTATCTCATGTGCTATCCTTCTGGCAATCTCCTGCCATGCAATCGCCTTCTGAGCCTTTATTATATCGGTGATGTCGTTGAAGACAACGAGCATGCCGATGTATTTTTGGGAATCCCTGAGACTGGTTATGAATACCCTGAGGATGCTTCTTCTGTTACCTATGATTGCTCCTACTTCCTTATTGACAGGTTTGAATTCCCGGCCTTCTATGCTCTTGACAAGATTATGAAGATCTTCGGATTTTATCATGGATATGAGCTCTCTGTAATTTTTATTAATAACAGCTTCAGGCCTTATATTAAGTATCGAACATGCCGCACCGTTTATCATCAGTATATTCCCGGCGGTATCGAGCATAATAACACCTGAATTTATGTTTTCGAGTATATTTTCCATAAAGAGTCTTCGTTTGTTAGATTCAAGGTATGCAGACTGGAGCGATTCTTTCCCATCTTTCAGTTCCCTCACCATATGATTAAATGAATTCACGAGAAGCCCTATCTCATCTTCCCTGTTCAGATCAACTTTTATATCGAGATTCCCAGCAGCAACCTGCTCTGTTGCCTGTGCGAGGTTCTGTACGGGATCCGTTATACCCCTCGCAATCCTTAAGGCAATCCAGAGGGCCATGAAGACGACAAGCAGTGTAATGAAACCGAGGATCAGGAGGTAATTTATCTTAATGGGCACCTTCCATGATTCAAGCGTTAGATAATCTTCATGAGCATCCTTTATGTTTTCCACATTCTCGGTAATCTTTTTTGGTACGAAGGATTCAACAACTATTACGCCTATCTGCCTGCTTCCCCGGTATTCAGGCACAACAGCCCTTACTGTATCTCCATTTAAACCTGATATGACCTCGACATCTGCCTTACCGTCAAATGCAGCCCTTACTGTTTCAGTAGCGTCTTTCGGTTTCTCAGTAAGATGTCTGACGGTATAATTACCAACAGATGTCTTGCCTGCTGATAGGGACCTTGCATAATCGAGCGCCTTCTGCCTTTCCATATCATAAACAGCCTTTGCTATTTCTATAGAGCTGCTCAGGGTTTGTGTGAGCTGTGGTGTAAACCATCGGTCTATAAAATTTGTAACAAGTCCACTTGACACAATGAATAAAAAGGCAGCAGGTATTAATGTCAGGACAACAAGGACGACAACAAGCTTTGTTTTGAACCTGTATCCGAGGATTCTCTGTCTTCTCTCGAGATAGAGTTTTACAAGGCTCTTCCCAACAAAAAACATGAGTGTCAGTAGTGCGATTATAGTGAGGTTCAACAGCAGAAGCAGGATTAACTTTGTAAAAAAGGAGATGGTCTTAAGCCTCATATAGTGCAATTCAACCCCTAAGGATACGATGACTAACAGCAATACAGTCACCAGAAGGATACCAAAACGGAGATTTTTCATTTAAAAATTCCTTTCAACCGCCTGAAAATAGGTCAGGCATCTCGGTAGGCATAAATGTTTCATTTGACTGCCCCTATACTGAAAAAAGAAGAGTCCTTTGTGATCTTGAATTCGTTTTCGGATAAGAAAATAATAAAGTATCCTATTACAGGAGGTAGCTTCCTTATTTTCGACTCAACAGTTACCTTGACAAAGTATACCCCTAATTCAAGTTCTCGTATATTTAAGAGTTTCAGATCGTTGATGCTCAGCGACCATCTTATCATGGATTCAAATGACCTGAACCTCTTCTCCGTGAGGATGTTTCCGTCAAATGAGGTTGCAACATATTCCGTTTTAACAGGGTCACATTTCAGTGTTCTTACAAAGGATTTACCGAGCACAAACTCATCAGGCCACATATCCCAGACCCTGAAGAGGTCTATATAAAATACGACCTCCTTCTTGATACCATTTTTAGCCTCTGTTATGAATTTTTCATCGAGGGTTAGCGATATCGAGACATAGATCTCCTCTGTTCTGATATCTACACCCAGTGTAGCTATCTCCGCAGCATGGACGTTACTCAGGAGGAAGAGGAAGGACAAGAGCAAAAGATCGAAGACCAAAATTTGCCCTAATGAAGCATCTCCTTTTTTGTAACAATTATCAGACAGCACATCGAACCACCTTTTCCCTGCGGTTCTGCCAAAAGGCATCCCGTTCTTTATCGAGCTTTGAAAGCCTCAATTTCAAAAGAAAATCAGCAATTAATATCTTTTACTTCAAAGGCTAAACTCCTTCAAAGATTTACAATGTTGGCTAAAACTCCTGTCGAAAAACTCACAACTGATAATCTACCAATAAGTGTTATTATAGATAATTATAACAAAAAAGCCTTTTATTCAGTGAACCCCGCTCCACGGCTTTATCCCACCCTTTTGAACAAGAGCGGGATTTACACCCGTGGCCTCCTGTGGAGCGGGGTGAAGATAACTAATACAGACTGGGAACAGTTATCTCTGCCATTTTGTTGACTTATCAGAAAGGAATATCTTTACTGACAACATCTTTCCTACAATGAGACCCAAAATGGCTCCTGCTAAGATATCAGAAAAAAAATGGGAAAGTCCTAATATTCTACTAAAGGCAGCAAGAATTGCAAAACTATAAAATACAATCCTATACTTTGAGAAATGCTGTGAGAGGATATAGGCTAAACAGAATACTACCGCAGTATGCCCTGAGGGAAAGGAATCGTATCCACTTTTTAGTGATGGGCCCATAAACACAAGATTATCAGTTAATCTCGGTCTTGCCCTTCCTATAAGGTGTTTCAAAATCTGAACTACGATACCGGATGATACAAAACCTATAATCAAAGACTTGCCAACCTCATAAATCCTTTGATTTAAAAGCCGACCACATATATAGAGTACAAATGCAGTTATTATCATAGTAGTACCATGTGTAATAATCTTTATCAAAGGAACAACAGACTGATATAAAAAGAGAATAGTTGAATTACTGGCACGAAAATGCCTTATCCATGAGGTAATAATACTATCAAAATAAAATAAAGAAAATAGAAGCATTAATGATAAAGACACGATCCAGGGCACTAATTTCTGGTGGTCTATCTTATTTTTTCTCAAGAATAGCGTATCTTCCATCATTTTCTAATAAATTAAAACCTAAATCTTTTAAAACGTCGATGTCTTTTGTTTTTGAAATCGCTATTAAATTTCTGTTATTTTTTATAAAAGGCAATAGACCATCTCTATTCCTTACATTTATTATTTTATGTCCTGAATAAAAGACAATACTTGGATTATTTATCCCATAGGTAATTATCTCACCATTATGGAGTCTTTCCTTTGCATATAAACTATACTTATAAAGTGTGCCCTGAAGATACTGATTTGCAGCAGGTAATGCTTTTATAGAAATTATAACCAGAAAGACAATCATCAGGGCTGACATATATTCATAGAGTGTCTTTTTTATCAACAGGGCATATAAACTTGCAATTGCCATTGCAAACATCACCGTGGCAAGAGCAAATGTCCAGTTGACGTCATGAATGCCAATTTTTGAGAGATATTTCTTAGAAATAACGAATAAAAGACCAAGAATAAAGGAAATAATAACTATGAATAAGAAACCAAAAACCAGATATGGCGATCTTCGTTCTTTTATGGACATACCAGAGGAAATAAGTATTGATGCAGCAGGGATTGCAGGAAGGATATAATTCGGAAGCTTGGTTGTAGAGAATGAAAAGAACACAAAGATAAAGGCAAGCCATATAAAGGCGAGTAAAAGGACTTTGGAGTTCTGAGCCTTCAGTAAAGAGTTTGTCTTACTCTGGACTTTAAACCCTTCGGGCTGAGCGGTTCGGCTGAGCTCACCGAAGCCCTCGGGGCGAAGCCTTAAACTTTGAACCTCTAAAAAGAGATTCCTAATCCCAGCAGGCAGAAAGGCAATCCAAGGAAACAGCCCGATAATTAACATAGGTATAAAATAGTAAATTGGATTTTTATGTCCTGATATAACTCCAGTGTATCTCTTAAAGTGATGTTTTATAAATAAGTGCTGTATAAATTCCTGCCCATTAATGGCTATCTGGGCAATATACCATGGTGCTGCAACAATTAAAAAAAGGATGGCCCCTTTTAAACTGAACGCCTTTTTAATGCCTGTCAATCCTTCTGTGACGAGTAGATAAATAATAGCAATTCCAAAAGGAAAGAGTATTCCTATCAGTCCCTTTGTCAGGAAGGCAAGGGCTGAAAATATATAGAACCCGTAAATATACCAACTACCTCCTTTCCTTAATGAGGAGTATGGAATGCCTGTGACTGAAAGATAAAACGAACATATGGAGAGGGTTATAAAGAGGGTTAATGTTATATCCGTCACTGCAGCATGTGAATAAACAAGAAAATATACGGATAGAACCAATGAAATTGTAGCATAAAGAGCATTTTTACTATCAAGGAAATATCTCACAAAAAAGAAAACCGAGAGGGCAAGTAACAATGAAGCCATTGCAGATGGAAACCTTGCAGCAAATTCATTTATGCCAAAGAGCTTATAAGAGGCTGCCATTAGCCAGTAAAAGAATATGGGTTTATCATAACGGTTTTCTCCGTTGTAGGTTGGCGTTATCCAATTGCCGCTTTGAAACATCTCCTTAGTTGCCTCTGCAAACACGGCCTCATCAACATCAAAGAACGACACAGAGCCGAGCCTGAAAAAGGACATAAATATAGCGATGGCAATTATGGTAACTATAATAGAGAAGGGAAATCTTGTCATTCAAACCCTTAGATTAGCTCTTGACATATTTATCATAAATTTATTTCATTATAGCATAGAGTGTTTAAGAGGCTTTATCTATGAAATTTGACAAAAATGGATAGGAGGAGTTATGGAACTAAAAGTGGTAAAGATAGATATCCCGGATGGCTGCAACATAATCCTTGGCCAGACACATTTTATAAAAACCACGGAGGACCTTTATGAAATTATAGCGACGACTGTCCCTCAGGCAAAATTTGGTATTGCATTCACAGAGTCCTCGGGACCATGCTTGATAAGGACAGAGGGAAACGATATCGAGCTTGTTAACCTCTGCGTCAAGAACCTTC
Organism: Nitrospirota bacterium; assembly: GCA_040755805.1. Classification (GTDB taxonomy): domain Bacteria; phylum Nitrospirota; class Thermodesulfovibrionia; order Thermodesulfovibrionales; family SM23-35; genus JBFMAM01. Next base: position 1,759 of record JBFMAM010000012.1, on the reverse strand, counting down.
AAGAATTGGGTGCAGGCCATGTATTTTGTATCCTCCTTAAGAATGCCTTTCCAATCAATGTCCTGAATCCAATAAAAAACTGCCCGGAGGTATGCAGGATTTTCTGTGCGACAGCAAATCCCGTTGAGATCATTGTTGCCTCTACCTCTCAGGGTAGCGGGGTACTCGGCGTGGTTGATGGCCTTTCTCCAAAAGGGGTAGAGGGGGCTGAAGATAGGGCTCACAGAAAAGAGTTTTTGAGGAAGATAGGGTATAAATTGTAAATTTCTGTAAATTTTCTACTATTATTAGGTTATTAGACTAACAAGGAGGAAAGATAATGTCAGTTCTGAGTACTGCGCATCTATATATTGAAAAAGATCCCAACAAATATGAGGGTAAAGCTGTTATAAAAGGTACAAGGATCCCAGTTGCTTCAATTGTAAATCACTATCGTTCAGGTATGAGTATCGAGGAAATCCTTGACGGCTACCCTAATATTACTCCTGTGCAACTATTTGATGCCCTAAGCTATTATTTCGACAATAAGGAAGAAATTGACAAAGAATTCGAGTAGATGATAAGGCTCTACCTCGACGAAGATGTCCATAAGAAGATCGCTAACTCCCACCATAATAGCTCGTTCACTCCACCGAGATGAGATTTCGTATCGAAGCTTTCCATTCGTTCTTTACGATAGTTCTTTCAGTCTTCTCATTCTGGAAAACTTTTTAGATATACCAGAACTGCCTCCCTGAATTTCTCGAAGTCTCCAAGATGCTTTTTCAGGATAACAACGACGATCTCGGCATCCACTGCTTCATACTGATGAACAACAACATTCCTGAACTTGGCCATTTTTTCCATGGTAGTAAAAAGCTCTGAGTCAATAACATTGTTTTCCAACAAGACCTTGAATGTATCAGAATAACTTGTAGGGGTTCTCATGCCTCTATCAGAGACGATGTGATTCGCAATATCAGCACACGTCTCTATCATCATCTGGAGGGTCCTTTCGACAATACGCTGGATTTTCCAGTCTGCCTTATAACCTTGAAGCGTTATATCAGAGAACTCTTTTATCTGCTTTTGATATACTTCGAGTTCTGAAATCTTTCTAATGACAACAGCCTTATCTACCAATCCCATACCTCATTGAAAATAAGGCGTCTTCTTTTACCTTAAAGTCAAAAAATTCCCTTAACGTGAGTGATTCATAGGCGTGGCGAATTGGTGGCTCTTTATCTACAAGTATCTGTTTGTTTTGCAAAATCCTTCCTGTAATACTGATGGGTGCTGTATTAAGTATTACAAGGTCAAGTTCGCTTGTACCGAGGGCATCCGTAAGACTATCAAAAAGATGAAGCTTGTATTCTGCAAGACTGTCTGTGTTTCTCAGATAGACAGAGATATCTATATCAGAAAGAGGCTTAACTTTGCCTTCAGCAAGTCCTCCGAAGATGTATGCAAAGATAACATTGTTATCCTGAACAAGAGCCTTTTTTACCTCAGGGATTTTTGATAGAATATTTGCTGGTAACCTTTCAAATTTTATCATATCTAATTATTACGTAGGGTTATGGAATTTTCAACCTCCTTCTCCTGTATCCCACAGGGATAAAGTCATCCTTCTCCTTTTCCTCTATCTTTTTTAATCCGAGGTTAAGGAGAATTTTTCTTTCCTCTTCATCCCTTTTAGTGCTCTTTCTATATCTCCTGAGGCCAAGGTTATCCCTTAATACAAAGAACTCCACGGGGGATATGTCCTCATATTTTTTTA
>JBFMAM010000011.1:0-15718 GCA_040755805.1 Nitrospirota bacterium | reverse complement strand
GGTGCCAAGGCTGCCATTACACCAATTATCTCTGTGCCGAACTATACAGTATCTCCAACCGGACAGAACAGAGTCTGTTTAAATATTCTAAGGCCCTTGCTTGGTTTACTCACGAAGAAGAAGTAACATTGGAGCACATTATGGCAGTTATGCCTTACGCCCTCTGGCATAGAAGCGCCGTTAGTGATGAAAAACTTGGCGAGGTCAGGGAATTAGAAAAGGATTCGTCCGACGAACTCTATGCCGTTTATGAGCTTCTAAGAGCGGTAAAAAGAAGATGGGAGGAACATAGGGACTATCAGATAGAAGCCTATCTTGCCCTGAAGAAAGGGGATTATGGAAGGGTCAGGGAGATAGCAGAAAAAATAGGCCATCCTTTCTTCAAGAGTCTCGTGAGAGGCCTTTAGATAGCGTAAATGGATATAAGGATTGGAAGCTTATCGAAGACGAAAAGGATATTCCCCGCATAGCGGTAGGGAAAAGCTTTGGGTTTTATGCAGGGCATTAAGAGACTCTTAGAGAAAAATCCAGACCTGTTGAGAGTTGAATCCCTTGATCCGGAAAGGAGGGAAAGAAGGCACAGGTATGAAGAGGCATTGAAGTATGATAAGGTTGAGGAGCTGGCCAGAGAATTTGTAAGCTGGGGATCAAAGATACCGAGCTGGAAAACAGACTCCATAACTATAGAAAAAATATTTAGCATAGGAAAAAGATTTGCCAGGGAATATGATGTAGATATTCTTGAGATCGAAAGACTCTTCAATGAGGTCTTGTCTAACTACATGAGGGGTGGATTGCTGGGTTTCTTCATCTCCGGTCTGTACAGAGATATAATCAGGGAAAATGACTTTCTCAGGCTGAATCTCAGGAGATACCCCGCCAGCATATCCGGTCTTGGTTATAAACATAGCTGCGGAAGGCTTGAGATTGTTGGTGATAAGGCCTATTACCTTGGAATAGAAATGGAAGGGGGCGAGATCCTGGTCAGCGGAAATGTGGGCAACTATCTCGGAAAATCAATGAAAGGCGGCCGCATAATCGTTGATGGCTCTGCACGGAACTGGGTGGGAGAGAGAATGGAAGGTGGTTTCATTCTGATTAAAGGTGACGTCGGTAATATAGTTGGGAAAAAGATGACCGGAGGCGAGATAGTGGTTGAAGGTGATGTTGGATATTGGGTCGGAGACGATGCTAAGGGAGGTATGATAAGGGTTGCATCACGCAGCCTTGGAAACCACTCAGCATAGACGTCTTGTATTTTGCCACGCCCCGCCTCTGGCGGGCTCGCAATGACAATGTAAAATATTTATTGCGTTATCTATAAAATGGAAGAAAAGATATTAAGTCTTTTTCTTAAAGTAAGAGAAAGTTTTGGTGATGTGAAAGATAAGGTATCTCTGATTAAACCATATCTGGAGCTCCATTTCGACGAGATTGAAGATAAGGTATTAATACTCAGAACATACTATCAACTCCATATATACTCACCAGGCTGGGCAATGACAATTGAAGAATTTGAAAGAAATCTCGGTTTTAAGCCGGAGCTTATTTACGAAAGCGCAGAGAAGATTTATGCAATTTCAGTCCTTTATAGAATAGATGATGAGGTAACAACGGGAATCATTGCACATGAATTTGCAGAAATAGTAGCAAGGGAAAAAAATCTTCATGGGCATGAAGCGATTGACAGGATATGTGTTGAGAGGGGATTTGGAAAATACCTTCTCCGTGCACTCGAGAGTGACATCCTGCCCGGAATGTTATCGAGGTTTTTTACGGACAGGGCTGATCTGGATAAGAGAATAGAATATCTGAAGAGCCTATTGTAAAGTTCAAATACGTTAAATTTACGAGCTTGGAATAAAAGAATTTGGTTACCGAGAGTACCTTCCCCTCAAAGAAATGTATAACACCTCACAGATAAACTTTCTTCTGATAACTTTCTCGCTTTTTTCAAGTAACACAAGATTCTGCAGGAATGACAGAAAGCAAAAAGGGTCATTCCTACGAATCCGCCTTAGGCGGAGGGAATCCAGAGATTAATAAAACGAGACATAAAAAGACTAAGAAGTGGAGGACACAGAGGGAAGGGAATTAAAAATCATCTAAATTATCGATAATTAAAAGAATCTCTGTGTTCTCTGTGGTTAAGCTTTGACAATACGCAGAGATATGGTAGGAGGAGTTTATGAATAGAGAAAAAGATAAAGTAGTTGATTACGCGCGTAATACTGACAGATATCGTCATCGACTCTCAAATTAGTCTACCTAAAATTCATTTTTCTCTTAATTTTCAATAGCTTATAAAAAGATATTATTGGCATAAATTATGCTTTAAGAATCATGGGATACTTATAAGAGTAAAAATAATAAGGCTTTAGAGAACGAAAAGTTGAGGCTGGGCAGAGATAACGAAAGGGCCATTGTGATGTATGACCTGGAATTATTTGATAAAATATTTAAGGAATTGGACGAGTTGAGACAATGGTGTGAGGAGATAGAGGACAGGGTGCGGTGGATAGAGGAAGCTGTTAGGCTGTCTAAGAGTGGGGCGCATAATAAAGTTCCGCAGTGGTATAAAGCATGGTTGAGTGGAAAGATTGATGCGTGATTAAAAATTTTGCACTCACTAAATTATCTCCTTCTTCTTAAAAACTCCCTTGGCTTCCCCGCGCCTTTTGGCGGTCCGACAAGACCATCCTCTTCCATCAATTCCATTATTCTTGCCGCCCTGTTATATCCTATCTTGAACCGTCTCTGGATAGACGAAATAGATACCTCGCCAACCGACTCCCCGAACTCAACCGCCTTCAGATAAAGCTCGTCCCTTTCGCCTGATATATCATCCATCTCCATCTCATCTGCCTGTATGCTTTCTAATATTGTGTAATCAGGCCTCCCCTGAGACTTTATGAATTTAGTAACAGCCATTATCTCCTCCTCTATGATAAGAGCGCCGTGGACACGTATGATTCTTGCACCCGGTAACATTAAAAGCATATCACCTTTGCCGAGGAGCTGTTCTGCACCATGAGAATCGAGTATCGTCCTCGAGTCTACCTTTGAAGAGACCTGGAAAGAGATCCGTGCAGGGAAATTGGCCTTTATTATTCCTGTAATTACATCAACAGAAGGCCTCTGCGTTGCAAGGATAAGGTGTATGCCCGATGCCCTTCCCATCTGTGCGAGTCTGGCTATCGAGTCCTCGACCTCACTTGCTGCTGTGAACATCAGGTCAGCAAGTTCATCTATAAAAATAACGATATAAGGTAGTTGCTCCTCATACCCTACCTGACTGTTGTAACTTTCAATATTCCTTGCAGCCCTTTCAGCAAGCACCCTGTACCTCTGCTCCATCTCTATAACCATTTTCTTTAATGCCTCTGCTGCCTCTTTTGGGTTAGTTATAACAGGTGAGATGAGATGGGGTATTTCCTCGTATGCTGAGAGCTCAAGCAATTTAGGGTCTATCATTAACATCTTTGTATCTTTTGGTGTTGCTTTATACAGTATGCTCATGACCATAGAGTTTATTGATACGCTTTTACCCGAGCCTGTTGCACCTGCAACAAGAAGATGGGGCATCTTCAATAGATCAACTACTATCGGATTCCCAAATATATCCTTGCCGAGGCCGAGGGTGAGCTTTGAATTACTCTTCTTGAAACTCTCAGATGAGAGGATCTCCCTTAAAGAAACCGTTTCCCTCTGCCTGTTAGGCACCTCGATGCCTATTGTAGCCTTGCCCGAAATTGGAGAAACCCTGACGCTCTGTGCCTTGAGTGCAAGTGCAAGGTCATCAGAGAGGGAGACAACCCTGTTTATCTTCACACCAGGTGCTGGTTCGAACTCATACATAGTGACAATAGGGCCTGGATGTACCTGGGTAATTTTACCATTAACATCAAAGTCTTCGAGTTTTTTCTCGATGAGTGACGAGCCAGTCAGGAGATCGTCTTTTGAAGGCCTTATGAATGTAAAGTCATATGAATTCAACAGATCTAATGATGGAAGCTCATAGTCACCTCTTCCTGGTTTTGTAATAGGGGTGACCCTGCGTGATTGCCATGGTATATCGTGTTGCCCAATATCAGGTTGACCACCTGGAGCTGTTCCAACCTCACCAATAATTATCCCCTGCTCCTCTAACTCCTTTTCTTTTACGCCCTTTCTTTCGTCTTCTGACTTTCGTCTTTTCCTGAGTGCAAGTGCAGTGACAGATACGGGACTCAGCAGGATAATTGAAGATAGAAATAAAGAAAGCGAAAAGATGTAGGCCCCTAAAAGTGAGAGAAACCGATTTGTTATATTTGCTATTCCTCTGCCTATGAGGCCACCGATACCATCAGGATATTTTTCTATAGTGATATTAAAAGTAAGCGATAGAAGCGATAATAATAAAGAAGAGGATACAATAAACAAAATACCTCCAAGTAGGTATATCCTGTGTCCTTCCTTTCCCATTAGCCGCTTAATGCCAAAGGCGAGTATTAAAAGAGGGATGATAAAGGCAGCAAATCCCAATAAGATAATCAACCAGCCTGAAAGATATGCCCCGATTATCCCACCTAAATTTCGTACTGGTTCAGGAGGTTCTGTGGCCCTGAAAAAAAGAACAGGGTCTTTTATATAATAGGTGATAAGACTTATAGAAAGGTAGATGCTTCCCAGAACTGAAACGACACCTACAATCTCTTCCTTTATACGTTTTATCCTTTCAACCATATCCCTGCTATTATAATAACTGAAAGTGCAAACCTGTAGTAGACGAATATATCCATAGGGTGCCTTTTAAGAAAGTTTAATAAGAATTTGATAGCGATAAAACCTGTGATAAAGGAGGCGGTGAGTCCTGTGGTGAAAAGCTGAAAGTCATGATTATTGTGGCTTGCTATAAGCTTTTTGAGGTGAAAGATTGTAGCGCCTCCGATAATCGGGGTTGAAAGCAGGAAGGAAAACCTTGCAGATACCTCTCTCTTAAATCCCCTGAAGAGCCCTGCCGAGATCGTGATGCCTGAGCGGGAGACACCAGGGATGATTGCAATTGCCTGCACAATACCAATTATGACCGCATCCTTTAAACCTGTCTTTTCTATATCCTTATATTTTTTTGCCTTTTCAGCAATAAGCATAAGGAAACCTACAGCAATTAACATCAGACTTATTATTAGTGGTTCTCTCAGGACATTTTCTACAATGTCATTAAGGAGAAACCCTGCAACTCCAGCAGGGATTGATGCTAAGATAATCAATCCGAAGAGTCTCTGTTTTTTTGTAATAAGCTCAATCCAGTCCCTCCAGAAACATATAAGGAGGGCTACCAATGTCCCGGCATGAAGTGCGACGTCAAATGATAGGGTATCTACCTCACCCTGCCATCCAAAGAACCAGGGGAATAGTACAAGGTGTGCGGTGCTGCTTACAGGAAGAAACTCTGTCAGGCCCTGCACAACTCCTAATATGAGCGCTTCTAACATTTACCCCACACCATGCCAGAATTCCCCGACCTTTGGTCGGGGATGAACCCCGCACCTTTAGAAAGGTGCTGGGTGAATGGCATTATAGATTTTTTCTTATTGCAAGGGTGGGGTTTAAAGCCCCACCCGCGCAGTCCCCGCAACATGCGTTAGCATGGTGCGGGGTTTATTTAATTATAGCAGAAATATAAGGCGCTTTCTCATTTTAACCCGAATAATGCATTTAAACATAGAAAACACTGAGAAACGGGTAGGAGCGACTTCCCTGCAATAGAAGGGAGGATTTATTTCAAAAATTATTGATTGAATAAGTTTTATTGTTATGTTATAAAAAGGCACTTGAAATTATTAAAAAGGGGGGTTAAAGATGATGACAAAGACCTTTTTATCAATTATTCTGGTATCTTTTCTTTTCTCTGGATGCGCTACAACAAAGGTAAAAACCGAGAGCACGGAGTCATTGCCTCAGGCAAAGGAGACAAAGCCTGCCGAGGTAGTTCAGACAGGGACAGAAGTCACAAAGCCCGTAGAAAAGGCTCAAGCAGTAGAAGTCACAAAGCCTGCAGAAAAGGCTCAAGTGGTGGTTGAAGATACAAGATTTGCTGAGTTAACTAAGGGGATTGAGGGTATTAATACCCAGATAGAGAGGATTAATAGCGAGATAGACAGGATTAAAACTGAGATAGAGGCGTTAATTGGTCGCACAGGCAGCGCTGAAGCCAACATAGGTGAGATCAGCAGGCTCACGAGAGGGTTGAAAGTTTTAACAGATGAACTTGGACGCAGGATCTCAAATCTCGAAAATAAAAAGATCGTAAAGAAACTCTTATTATCAGATACGGAATCAACCTTTAAATTCGGGAGTGCTATGCTAACAGCAAAGACCAAGAAGAAGCTCGATGCATTTGCGGAGGAGCTTAAAGAAAAGACATATCATTCAATAGTAATAGCTGGCTATACAGATAGTATAGGTAATGAGACATACAACCTGCTACTTGGGAGAAAAAGGGCAGAAGCTGTTGGAGCATACCTTGCAAATAAGCAATGGATTGAACGCAATCTATTGATAGTATTAACATTCGGGGAATCGGTGCCGATAGCTGATAATAAAAAGAAATCGGGCCGAAGCAGTAACAGAAGGGTTGAGATTACAGTTTATAGAAATTTGTTAGAGTAAGGTTTTAATCCGAAAAATGCATTTGAAAAACCACAGAGTTCACAGAGGTATGAGTAAAGGGCTAAGGGCAAAGAGACGGCTACGGTAACGATGCCCGTTTCGTCCAGCGGTTACGTTGTTCGGCTTTTTCATCTGCCTCAGGCGGACCGTTACACGTAACCGATACGGGCTTCGTTGCCTTAACCGTTTAACGTATGCATTGTTAATAGCTCTATGCTCCGTGCTCTACGCTCTTTCCCTCTGTGTTCTCTGTGGTTAATTGTGTTATTTGGTTTTATACCTCGAAGATTATCGGCATAATCATAGGTCGTCTTTCCATTGTGTTTCTGAGATATTTCTTCAGTGTATCCCTGAGTTTTGCCTGAAGTAGTGAGGAATCAGATATTATCTCTTTGTCAAGTTCCTTAAGGGTATCGGATAGGAGCTCTTTTACATCATTAATAACTTCCTGAGAGGCATCTTCAAACACAAATCCCCTCGATATTATGTCAGGACCTGAGACGATATTCCCTGTAAGTTTTTCTACCGCTAAAAGTATCAGGACGATTCCATCATGTGCAAGTCTCAATCTGTCGCGAAGGACCATCTCCTTTACATCCCCCATGCCTTTGCCATCTATAAATACACGGCCTGAATTCACTCTTCCATTTTTTCTTGCTTCTTTATCAGATATATCGAGGATATCACCATTCTTTAGAATGAATATATTCTCTTTGGGTATGCCGAGTTTTCTGGCAAGCATTGAATGATACACAAGATGCCTGTATTCACCGTGTATCGGCATAAAGCATTTTGGCCTTACGAGGTTAAGTATGAGCTTGAGTTCTTCCTTTGATGCATGGCCAGAGACATGAACCTCTGATACCTTCTCGTAGATAACGTTTGCACCTCGCCTGAATAGGTGGTTTATTATCCTTCCTATGGAGCGTTCATTGCCAGGAATCGTTCTTGCGGAAAGTATCACGGTATCTCCATCCTTAATCCTGATACTTTTATGCTCATCTGTCGCAATCCTCGAAAGCACACTCATCGGTTCACCCTGACTCCCTGTTGTTATAATTACAACTTCATGGTCTTTGAGTCTTTTGAGCTCTTCAAGCCTGAGCCAAGTATTTTCAGGGATTTTTAGATAACCAAGGTCGAGTGCTATCTCTGCATTCGAGACAATGCTCTTTCCACAGAGGATAACCCGTCTTCCGTGTTTAACTGCCACATCAATTGCCTGTTGAATTCTATGGATATTTGAGGCAAATGTTGCAATGATAATCCTTCCAGATGTATTTGAAAATATATCCTCGAATACACGCATTACCTCTTTTTCAGAGAATGTAAATCCACCTTTCTCCGCGTTTGTGCTATCAGATAAAAGAAGAAGTGTTCCCTTTTCTCCATATTCTGCGAACTTGTGAAAGTCCATAAGCTGCCCATCAACTGGCGTGGGGTCGAGCTTGAAATCTCCAGTATGGACAACCAGCCCAACAGGGGTCTTTATTCCGAGACCGACCCCATCCACAATGCTATGTGTAACCCTTATGAATTCAATAGAGAACATACCAAGGTTGATTATATCCCTCGGTTTAACAGGAATGAGTTCAGTCTTTTCGAGATGATGTTCCAGGAGTTTGCTCCTGACCAGCCCGAGTGTGAGAGGAGTACCATAAATCGGTACGGAGATCTCTTTAAGTAAAAATGGCAGGGCGCCTATGTGGTCCTCATGTCCGTGGGTAAGGACTATGCCTCTTACCTTTTCCCTGTTATCGAAGATATAGGAAAAATCAGGTATAACAAAATCCACCCCAAGCATATCTTCCTCAGGAAACATGAGGCCGGCATCAATAACAATAATGTCGTTGCCATATTCGAGAACCGTCATGTTGAGGCCGATCTCCTCAACACCGCCGAGGGGAATCACAGACAGGATATTTTCCATTAATGTATCATTATACCATTAATACAAACGAAATTAATAACGTTACATTTTCTCGTCATTCCTACGAAAGCAATCCCGAAAGCTTTCGGGACAGACGCCGTCCCTGCCCCGTATCAAGTACGGGATAAACTCCAGCAGGGAACTATAAAAAGGAACTGGATTCCTGTTTACACAGGAAACCCTGGATCCCCGCCTGCGCGGGAATGACAACACTATATGTCTATGTCAATTTACTTAATACGTTTGTATTATTAGAAATTCTAATAATGCCTTCTGTGTATGGAGTCTATTTTCTGCCTGGTCAAAAACTGCGCTCCGGGGCCCATCTATCACATCGTCTGTAATCTCCTCACCCCTGTGTGCGGGCAGACAGTGGAGCACTATCGCATCTTTCTTTGCATATGAAAGAAGTTCGCTGTTTAGCTGATAATTTTTAAGCCTTCGCTTTTTCTTCGCTGCTTCTTTTTCCTGCCCCATGCTGACCCAGACATCTGTGTAGACCACATCTGCTCTGTTAGCAGCCTCTCTCGGTTCTCTAAGGATGACGATCTTACTTTTAGCAGAGGCCCTCGCCTTCTCGAGGACATCAGGATGAGGCTCACAGCCTTCAGGACATGCAATCGTAAGGTTTATTTCCACTCTTGAGGCAGCCTCTATCAGAGAATTTGCAACATTATTACCGTCGCCTATATATGCAAGACGTATGCCTTTCAGCTTTCCCTTCCTTTCAAGAATGGTCATCAGATCTGCGAGTGCCTGGCATGGATGGTGCAAATCGCTCAGGCCATTGATTACAGGAATCGAGGAATTGGATGCAAACTCTATGAGGGTATTATGACTGAATGTCCTGATGATAATGGCATCTAAGTATCTTGATAGCACCTTTGCAGTGTCATAGATAGTTTCACCTCTTCCGAGCTGTATTTCCTTAGGATTCATATAAATGGCATGTGCGCCGAGCTGATAAATGCCTACCTCGAACGATATCCTCGTCCTTGTAGATGCCTTTTCGAACAGAAGACCGATGCTTTTGCCAATCAATGGACATTTATTTGCATCCTTGCCTGATTTAAGCTCTATCGACCTTTTAAGAAGGAGGCCTATCTCTTCCGAAGATAAATCCCATAATGTTATAAAATCTCTTTTCATTCTTCTGGCCCCATATTTTAACAAATCCCCTTTAATCCTCCCATCCCTCCTTTAGTAAAGGGGTTTTTCAGCATATCTGCCTTCATTTTTATTAACTCAACAATTGCAAAACCTATTTCCAATATGGCTGGCAGATGTGCTGAAAAAGCTTTACCAGCGACACCTTATGGACCTTTAGTCTGGCCAGCCAGCCTCTTTGCAGAATGCATTATAGGTTAAATGTACAGTCATGTGTATCAGAATAAAATCTTGTCGCTTTGTAAAGGTTTTTCAGCTCGTCTGCCAGTCTTTTTATGCAACATTTGGGTTAAGTGTTAACTATGATTTACAACGGTTTTTCAAAAACCTCTTCAAGGATCTCAATAAGATGGTCTATATCCTTCTGCTGGACGATCAGAGGTGGCATAAATCGCAAAACATTTCCTGATGCGCAGTTCAGGAGTACCCCCCTTTCGAGACAAGCCTTCACTATCGGCTCGCAGTCTCTTGTCATTTCCATGCCCAATAGAAGTCCGAGACCCCTTATATCTACAATAAGGCTCGGGAATTCCTTCTTAAGATGTTCAAGCTTTTCCCTCAGATATTCACCCATCCTGATACACTGGTCAAGGATGAACCCATCTTCGAGAAGTGTATCGATCGTTGCTATTGCAGCAGCACAGACAAGCGGATTCCCACCAAATGTTGAAGCATGATTCCCGGGATGAAATGCAGAAGCAACCTTATCTGTTGCAAGCATTGCGCCTATGGGCACACCACCGCCAAGTCCTTTTGCGATAGTCATAATGTCTGGAATAATCCCAAAATGCTCATAGGCAAAGAATTTGCCTGTCCTGCCCATCCCTGTCTGGACCTCATCTAGCATGAGCAATATACCATGTTTATTACAGAGTTCCCTTACCTCTTTTAGATAATTATGTTTAGGCACTTTAACTCCGCCTTCTCCCTGGATAGGCTCCAACATAATGGCACATGTAGCCCCTGTTATCGCCTTACTCATTGCATCAATATCATTGAATGGGACATGTTTGAACCCCGGTACCAGTGGTTCAAAACCCTTCTGAAATTTTTCCTGGCCTGTTGCAGTAAGTGTTGCGAGTGTCCTGCCATGGAATGAATTCTTTGCAGTGATTATCTCAAAGCGGTTAGGGCTGATATGTTCCTTTGAGTATTTGCGGGCAAGCTTAATTGCCGCTTCGTTTGCCTCAGCTCCGGAGTTACAGAAGAATACCTTGTCCGCAAAAGAATGCCCTACAAGCAGTTTTGCAAGTTTTATCTGTGGTTCCATGTAGTAAAAATTAGAGACGTGTAAAAGCCTCTGTGCCTGCTTCTGTATCGCAACCACGACCCTCGGATGGCAGTGGCCGAGAACATTTACTGCAACCCCACCAGCAAAATCGAGGTACTCTCTTCCGTCAGAACCCCATGCCTTCATGCCCCGACCCTTTCTCAGGACAACAGGAAACCTGTTGTAGGTATTCATGATGTAGCGACTTGATTCATCAATGAGTTTCTTGGTTTCCACGGGTGTGATAATAACGGAAAATGCGGTGAAAAATCAAACAGCCATTTACCCCGCACCACAGAAAGCTACGCTGTAAATGCGTGGATGAATGGTCAAAAGGAACCCTGAAAGGAAATGTCCAATGCCACAGACGTAAGCCTGTGGTGCGGGGTTTACGAAAGAGAATCCACTTATATATACTAATCTTGCTCCCCGCTTTCACGGAGACAGCCCCGTATTTAATATGGGGCCTGCAGAAGTAGAGGCAGGAATGACAAAGAGAAAAAGGTATTTTCAGGTGAAAGGACATAAAATGAATTCAGTAAAGATTCCTTTAAAGGATATAGAGTTTGTCCTACTCGACATGGATGGCACACTCCTCGACAGGTATTTCGATGACTACTTCTGGGAGCATCTTGTGCCTGAAAAGTATGCCGAGAAATATAATATTACATTCGGAAAGGCAAAGGAGGAGCTCCTGAAGAGATACAGTGTCCATGAGGGCACATTAAACTGGACAGACCTTGACTTCTGGTCAAAAGAGCTATCCCTTGATATCCCTGCCTTAAAGGAACAGATCAAGCATCTTATAGAGGTTCACCCTCATGTAGAGGACTTCCTTCAGATGTTGAAACGACAGAATAAAAAGGCCTTCCTTGTTACAAATGCTTACTACAAGGCTGTTGACTTAAAACTCAAAAAGACCCGTATAGGAAGGTATTTTGATTCTGTGCTTTCTTCATTTGATGTTGGTTATCCAAAGGAGAGCATTAAGTTCTGGAGAGAGGCAAAAAAGCGCTTCGGTTTTGATAGAGAAAAGACACTTCTCATTGATGATACAGAGGATGTCTTAAGAACAGCAAAAAAATATGGGATCAAATACATCCTTCATAAGGCGAGGGCTAATTCAAAGATCAAGCCAAAGCTATCAAAAGATTTTTTGCATATTTTTGATTTTAATGAATTACTCTAACGCATTAAAAAATTTACCACAGAGGTCACAGAGACAATGAGGAGAACACTGAGAAAAAAATTATTAAGTTACTCTGTGAACTCATTTTCTAAATCTCTGAGTTCTCTGTGGTTTAAATAGTTTTTCAAAAGGCTCTTATGATACAGATTATAAATATCCAGAGGATAGGAGAAAATATTATTAATGCAATTAGACATTCAAAGGGCTCTTATGAATTATTTCTTAATTCCATAAAAAACATTTCAGCATTAAAGGTTGTTCCTGTCCGTGCGGTCATTTACAGACAGATATACTTTACAGGGATAGAGGCATTGAGCAAGATAGCTACAATCGGAGCCCTTATAGGGATTGTTATCATTACACAGGTAACAAATATTGTTGGTTTAAATGCTCTTCTTACAGGAAAGATATTGCTATGGACAGTTGTGAGGGAACTCGGCCCTTTATTTGCAGCCATAATAATTATAGCGAGGAGCTGTACCGCTGTAGCATCAGAGCTCGGATCTATGAAGGTCAATAGAGAGGTAGACAGCCTCAGAATCATGGGCATTGACCCATTGGATTATCTTATCGTCCCGAGAATAATCGGAATCACGGTATCTGTTTTCATACTCACATTCTATTTTCAGATAATTGCTATTGCAGGTGGATTGGCATTATCTTCTATATTTATAGATATCCCATTTCTGCAGCATTTAAGAGGCATATTTTCAGCCCTTAGCCTTTTTGAGATTGGAGTCTCATTATTAAAAAGCACTGTATTCGGGATGGTGATTTCAACGGTCGCATGCTATCATGGATTCAGGGTTCAGTTGTCTATAACAGAGATACCACAGGCAACTACAATTGCGGTAATGCAGAGCCTGTTTTTAGTATTCATATTTGATGGTATAATTACTATTATATCGTTTGTATGAACTTGATGTTCCCTATCGCTTGCTACAGGGTCTCCAATGAGTCCCTCCCTCTTGACGGAGAAGGGTTAGGGTGGGAGGGGAGATAATTGATCTTTATATGATAAGATTTGAAAATGTTACTATAGAGAATCTTTCTTCAGCATCATTTGAGATAAAAGAAGGTTCTGTATGCAAAATAATTACCAATTCAGAGCACCAGAAGAAGGTATTTTTGAATACCATCCTTGCCCTTCAGAAACCAATAGATGGTAAGGTTTTTTTGTTTGGTAGGGATATACATTCTATTTCTGAAAAGGAATCTTTTAAAATCTTCAAGAAGATAGGCATGGTCTGGAGAGATGGGGGTATCATCAGTAATCTGAAGGTATGGGAGAATATCACACTTCCTATATGGTATCACATGGGGGAGAGACCCGAAAACGTGGAAGACAGGGTTATTGATATATTCAAAGAGATGGGAGAAGATGTATCTGAGCTTTCTGAATACATGAAAAAACTCCCCGGACCTCTGCCCGTTCATGAAAAGAGGCTGATAGGCATGGTCAGGGCAATGCTTATGGAGCCTGAATTGATGATATACGACTCCATATTCGAAGGATTAAATCCGGAAATGGCAGAGAGACTAGTCAGGTTGACCACAAAATTTCATTCAGAAAAGCCGGGCAGGACTTCTGTTTATATAAGCTCGGATGAGCAATCCCTGAAGGATGTGAAGGCAGATATTATTTTAAAACAGCATGGGAAAGGATTTATAACGTGAAAAATCCATGCCTCAAAGAGACATAAAAAGGCATAAAAATCGGGTCAGGAGACCCGATTCTACCCCACAATTGGGGTAGTGACAGGTCTCCTGACCTGTCACTGGAGGTATTTTCAGGTGAAAATAATGAAAGAGACAGACCAGAGATTTGTAAATATTGAAAAGAAGATAGGCATGTTTATCCTGATAGCAATTATAGGGATGGTATTGGGAATCGCCTTTATAGGTATTCAGCGGGATATATTTACCCCCAAAACGAAGATATTTTTTGTTGCTGATAGTGGAAGGGATATAAATGAGGGGCAGGCAGTAAAACTCAGTGGATTCAGGATAGGTAAAGTAAAGAAGTTATCACTCAATGATATTGCAAGGGTAAAGGTCGAGTTATCCATAAATAGAAAGTATATGAAATGGATAAAGACCGATTCTAAAGCGAGATTAACCAAAGAAGGGCTCATTGGTGAGAGTATTATAGAAATAACCCCGGGTTCGATAAATGTAATGCGGGTTGAAGAAAACGGCATTATTGCCTTTGAAAGAGAAAAGGGACTAAATGAGATGGCTGAGGAGTTAAGGAACGAAATTAAACCTGTTCTTAAGGATATAAGACAGATAGTCCATTATGTCAATGATCCACAGAGTGACATTAAACAGACACTGAGGAATCTCAAGAAGTTATCAGGAGATCTCTCTACCACAAGGCAGTATCTTGACTCCCTGTTTTTGAATACAGATAAGAATCTGACAGTTACTGTTAAGAAAATAGATTCTCTTGTTAATTCTGCAAAGCAGACCATAGCAGACACGGATAATGTGATAAAGAAATTTGATAAAGATATTCCGAATATTCTGGACAAGGTAAATAGAAGTCTGGAAAATGCCCAGAAGGCAACAGAAGATATAAAAAAGGCCACAGAACACGCCTCTCCGCAGATTTCATCTATTTTAGAGAAGGGAAATGATTTAGCCGACGGCGCAAAGGATGTTGTTGACTCTGTTAAAAAGATATGGCCTATACGCTCATATATAGAAAAACCCGGGGAAAAGACACTAAAAGTAGATAGCTATGAATAAACAGTCAACAGTCAACAGTCATCAGTCATCAGTCAAAAGAGAAAACAAAAGAATAACTGTTCACTGTTCATTATTCACTATTCACTGCTTACTCCTTACTGCTTACTTTTTACTCCTTATAGTTGGTTGTGGATACAAGCCTTCAACATTATCAGACGCCCATTCGAAGGCAATTGATTTCAACCAAAGAGGTGAATATGCCTTTAAAAAAAGCGATTATAAAAAGGCATTAAGTTTTTATAATGAAGCCCTGAAAGTCAATCGCTCTATAGAAAACATCGACGGCATCGCTATTAACCTGATTAATATGGCGACTGTTTATCGCAAGATCGGAGATAGAGCTAATGCTCATATATGTGTTGATGAAATACTGAATACATCAAACACTGTATTTAGTTCATTCAGACTATCCGAGGCTGCCTTCATTAAGGCAATACTTTATGTGGATGACGGTAAATATAATTCTGCATCGGAATGGGCAGACAAGGCATCGTCCTTCTGTAAAAATGCGGAATGCCTTACAGAAGGAAGAATTTACAACCTGAAGGCAAAAATAGCCCTCTCGAAAGAAAACCCGGAGTCTACCATAAATTATGGTATCAAAGGACTCGAATTGAACAAAAAATATGGTGACAAACAGGAAGTTGCCAATTCTCTCAGGCTTATTGCAGATGCAAAGGCGACCCTGAATCAATTAGAAGATGCCAGAAAATTATATGAAGACGCCCTTTCACTGGATAAAACTCTTGGATTAAGT
>JBFMAM010000010.1:0-16105 GCA_040755805.1 Nitrospirota bacterium | reverse complement strand
TCAGCACCAAACAACTCTTTCCCATTTTTAGGGAGTAAAAGCCCTTGAAATGCCCTCCATTCCCTCCATTCGATGTTTCCTCTTACCAGTTCTGTGACAATGGAGAGAGAAAGCTCCTTTGGAATATCAACCAGATTCCCCGGCAGACCAAAGGCATGTGTATTCATGATATAGCATTCTGTTCCCAACTTGAACAACTTTTTAAATTGTATGCAATCTACTAAAAGTGGGTGAACCCTGAATGGGTTTGCAAAAGGCTCGATCACTAATTTTTCGAGTTCCTTCGGGTCAACATTTTCTACCCCCTTAGCACGCATTGTACTCAGTGATGCCCCCATGGCTACAGCAAGGTCTATCGAATTGACCTTGCTGATTGGTGGCAGGCTCGTATCCTTCTGTAACCAGACAACCATGCCCGGTCTTTCGCAGAAATCTGCATGGTTAAACATATCTCTTGTCTTAATACAGCGACCATTCTCATTCCGGATGTCTGCGCAGACCATCTTCTTGCTGCCATCTGGAAGCTCTGTTACAGCTACATTCTGGGCTGAATAAAAATATTTAATTATAGGGTCCTGAAATTCAACCGCATCTGTCTTATCAAAAAGACTTGGCTCCAGTGCTATGGTAAAATCATTTTCTAGGTCTATCAAGAATGCATCATCGTGAATAACGGTAACCATTTCATCCTCCTTCAATGTCCCTGCATGATCATGGCTATTGGTAATCGAAGATTTCCCCGAACCTGACAGCCCGAATACAGCAACAGGCGGCTTATTGCCAATTTTCTTGATACCGCCATGGCAGGCGACCATATTTTGACGGACACCAATAGTCCATCCAAGAGTCAGTGTACCTTTTTTCCTCTCACCAAAATATCGCAATCCTAAAATAGCAATACAGTTCTGCATCTCGTCAATAATCACGAGTCCATTAGGAAAATCAGAATGTGACCATTCAGGGTCGGCAAATACAAGAATATCAGGCTCATCTAATACACGGGATTTTTTATACAGGTCAGCCCATGGCTTCATCCATGGGGTAAAGTTAAAACCCCAATCAAGCATATTTTTGGCATCAGTCGCAGGGCTTAAAAGATGTGCCTTAACCATAAAGTCAGGATGTAACCCGACAATCCCTCCAAGCCACAATCCCTCACGCCGGTTTAAATTGTAGATGGCCTCTCCCAACAGAAATAGATATTTGTCTCTGTCCTTGTCCATTTCCCGGACCAATCGTCTTGCCCTCGCTGTACGTCCTACGATCCCCCCATCGTTAGAGATAAGGACTTTAGCATCTTTGGGAAGTCCAAACTGCTCAGGCTTATACATCGGCTCAGAGGTCATAACGACTTCTGGCTGCTTTATAGCAAGTTTATAGAGTTCAGCCATCGTTGTCTTTCTTGCAGAATTAGCAAAAAATGCGCTCTCAATATATGCCCTCCAGGGAGAGCCCGGAATCTTATGCCTGGTTGCCATATTAACTTCTTCCCAAATTACTCAAGCTTCTTACATCCAAATAATATTTTTCCCCTTACATGGAAGCTCTCCGAGCCTTGCTCGGAGAGCTTCACTTCAATAAACACTATACAGATTGTGAAAAGATATTGTCAAGGTATAGGAGAACAGTATATAATTTATTTAGCAAATTATGGTTGCAATAGTCATCATCCCTGCCCGCTATAACTCGACCCGTTTACCGGGAAAGCCTCTATGCCTCCTCAAAGGAAAACCTTTGGTCCAGCATGTTTATGAGAACTCAAAGGGCGCACATCTAATAGAAGATGTCATTGTTGCAACAGACAGCGAGACCATATTCGAAAGGGTCTTATCTTTCGGAGGGAAGGCTGTAATGACATTAATTGAACATCCTTCAGGTACAGATAGGATAGCAGAGGTTGCTGCTTCAATGGATTATGATATAATTGTTAATGTGCAGGCTGATGAACCGCTAATACGGCCTGAAATGATAGATGATGTTATTGCTCTCCTTGACGATAAAAGAGCCTCTATCGGCACCCTGACAAAAAAGATAGAAGACCCGAGGGAAATCGCAGACCCGAATGTAGTTAAGGTTGTCTTTGATAGGGATGGGTTTGCTCTGTATTTTTCGAGATCACCTATACCTTTCCACGCTCCTCAGTCTTCACTCCTCACTCCTCACTGTTATAAGCATATCGGTATTTACAGCTACAGGAAGAAGGCGCTTATTTCACTTGCCAGGATGAAGCCAACAAAGCTTGAGCAGATAGAGAAGCTCGAGCAGTTACGGGCCCTCGAAATTGGAATGAGAATTAAGGTAAAGGAGACTTTCTTTGAAACACACGGGGTAGATACCCCTGAAGACTTAGAAAGGGTAGAAAAATGCCTAAGTACATCTTTGTAACAGGTGGTGTTGTTTCAGCACTCGGCAAGGGTATTGCGGCCGCTGCCATCGGTGCACTCCTCGAAGCAAAGGGGTTGAAGGTTACCCTCCAGAAATTAGACCCTTATATCAATGTTGATCCGGGTACACTGAGCCCGTTCCAGCATGGTGAGGTATTCGTTACCGATGATGGTGCAGAGACAGACCTTGACCTCGGACACTATGAGAGATTTACATCAATAAGGACGTCACAGGCAAATAACTATACAACGGGAAGGATTTATTATAATGTGATCACAAAGGAGAGGCATGGGGATTATCTCGGAGAAACAGTTCAGGTCGTCCCTCATATTACTGATGAGATTAAACGGGCTATAAAATCTGCAAGCGATGACTTCGATGTGGTGATGGTTGAGGTCGGTGGAACCATCGGTGATATCGAGAGCCTGCCATTCCTCGAGGCAATAAGACAGTTCCGATATGATGTTGGTAGGGAGAATGTACTCTATGTTCATCTTACCCTTATCCCCTATGTGAAGTCGGCAGGTGAACTTAAGACAAAGCCCACGCAGCACAGCGTTAAGGAATTCAGGGAGATAGGTATTCAGCCCGATATACTTTTATGCAGAACTGATAGGCCACTTCCACCGGATGTAAAGAAGAAGATTGCAATTCACTGCAACCTCGACGGGGATGCTGTCATTGCTGCAAAGGATGTTGAGACGGTATACGAAGTTCCAATTGTGTTGCATAATGAAGGGCTTGATTACCTTATAGGGAAGAAACTTAACCTGAATTTACATGAACCAGACCTCACCCTCTGGGAAGATATTGTGAGAAAGATCAAAGAACCTAAGAATGAGGTTAATATTGCAATAGTCGGGAAATATACCGGTCTGAAGGATTCGTACAAGAGTCTCTATGAGGCCCTCACCCATGGTGGCATTGCAAACGATGCAAGAGCGAATCTTCAATGGATAGATTCAGAGGAGGTAGAGGTCCATGGTCCTGAGAGGTATCTATCTGAAGCTGACGGAATTCTTGTGCCAGGAGGATTTGGATACAGAGGTATTGAGGGGAAAGTAGAGGCTATAAGATATGCACGTGAAAAAAAGATACCCTATTTTGGGATATGCCTCGGGATGCAGTGTGCTGTGATCGAGTTTGCGAGGAATATCTGCGGTCTCCCCGCAAATAGCACAGAGTTTGATTTAACCACGCAAGCCCCTGTTATATATCTTATGGAAAAATGGTATGACTTCAGGAAGGGAAGAACCGAAATACGTTCAGAGAGCTCTCGGAAGGGTGGTACTATGAGGCTTGGCGCCTATCCCTGCATCCTCGAGGAAGGGACAAATGCCTATAAGGCATATGGTGTAAAAGAGATATCTGAAAGACACAGACACAGATATGAATTCAACAATGTATACAGGGAGATACTCACAAGGCATGGCTTAAGGATAAGTGGCCTGAGCCCTGATGGAGAATTGGTAGAGATTATCGAGATTAAAAACCATCCATGGTTCCTCGGGTGTCAGTTTCATCCTGAGTTCAAATCAAGACCAACAGACCCGCATCCATTATTCAGGGCATTTATAGGGGCATCGCTCAAAGAGAAGAGGTCGTTATTTCCTTATATAGAAGTCGCTGCAGAAGAGAAAAGCAAGGGCTTTTAGCATTGACAAAGGAAATAAAGATAGCCAGCACAAAGCTTGGAAGTGATAATCCACTTTTCATCATTGCGGGCCCGTGTGTTATCGAAAGTGAGGATATTGTATTTTTTACCGCAGAAAGACTGAAAGAAATATGCAAAGGATTTGGGCTCTCTCTTTTATTTAAAAGCTCTTATGATAAGGCAAATCGGACATCCCTATCTTCGTTCAGAGGACCTGGTTTAGAAAAGGGGTTAAGGATTCTTTCTGATGTGCGAAGTAAGTTTGGTATACCTATTATCTCTGATGTCCATTCATTAGAGGAGGTCAAACCTGCCTCAGAGGTTCTCGATGCCCTTCAGATTCCAGCCTTTTTATGCAGACAGACTGATCTAATTCTTGCGGCATCGAACACGGGCAAACCTGTAAATATAAAAAAGGGACAGTTCCTTGCACCGTGGGATATTAAGAATGTTATTGATAAATTTACTTCCACGGGCAATCATAACCTTTTCATCACAGAAAGAGGTACATCCTTTGGATACAATAACCTCGTCGTTGACTTCAGGGGATTACAAATAATGAGGCACTTTGGATACCCTGTTATTTTTGATGTTACTCATAGTCTTCAGCTCCCAGGGGGACAGGGAAGTTGCTCTGGAGGTCAAAGGGAATTTGCAGAACCCCTCGCAAGGGCAGCAGTAGCAGCAGGAGTTGATGGTTTATTTATGGAGGTTCATCCAGAGCCAGACAAGGCTTTATGCGATGGGCCGAATATGATAAGGCTGGATGAAGTGGAGAAAATGCTGACCGCTATTAAAGCCATATATGAGTTAGTAAGAAGCCCTTTTCCTCCATGCGACTGGTTGTAACGTTATTGAAGAGGTAATGGATGTTCATTTTAAAAAAGATATTAACTCCTTTTCTTTTGCCACCTGGGATATTTATAGTTTTCCTAATAATATCTGGTGTGTGGTTTTTATCTAAAAAATATTGGAAGGCCGGTTTTTTAAATTGCTTAATTAGTATTTTAATTGGGCTGCTTTCCATATCTCCTGTATCGGATGCCATGCTCAGAGGCCTTGAATCTGACTTTAATATTCCCCAAAATCCTGAAGGAGATGTAATAATCCTTTTAGGCGGCGGTGTGTATGATAGAGCTCCTGATTTATCTGGTATTGGTGCTCCCTCAGGAGATATGCTCGAAAGGTTTGCTACTGCTATAAGACTCCAAAAAAGGCTTAATATTCCAATTATTGTATCAGGTGGCAGTGCTTTTAAAAATAAAAAACCAGAAGCACCCATTGTGAAAAGGTTTCTTATTGACCTCGGAGTCCCTGCAAATAAGGTTATTGTAGAAGATAAAAGCAGAGACACCATTGAAAATGCAAAATACACCGTAAAGATTTGTAAGAAGAGCGGCTATAAAAAACCTCTACTCGTAACATCTGCAAATCACATGAAGCGTTCACTCCTGAGCTTTGAAAAAGCTGGTGTAAAGGTAATGCCTTTCCCCGCAGGTTTTAGAACATGGCAGAATAAGAAATATGAATGGAAAGACTACCTGCCTAATGCAGGTGCCCTTAGGGACTCATACATTGCCATGAATGAATACTTGGGTTCATTATTTTATAGATTCGCATATTAAATATTTCCCCTCCCTGCATAACCAAAATTTTGTTATGATATTCAAGTTATGAAAGCCCGCCCGAAGCGAAGCGGAGGGATATCAGGCTTAGTTGCCTGAAACCGCGGGCTTCAGTCCGGGGTGTTGGCTTCATTTTTAAGAGGTGAAAACTTTAAAGAGAAAAAATGGGCAGTTAAATTGTCTCTTTACAGGCTTTAAAAGATGTAGGTTATCAGATATAATACTTCGTGGCTTTACCCTAAAATCCATTGATAAGGTTTTTAATTATGCATTTTTCATTTTGCACTTTGCATTGGAACGAAGTTCGCCATGGATAATATCCTTGATATAGCAAAAGGGGTCTTAAAGACAGAAGCCGAGGCTATCTATGCCCTGATTGAAAGACTTGACAGCAATTTTGAGAAGGCCGTAGAGATCATCTATAAAAGCAAGGGCAGAGTTGTTGTAACCGGTATGGGGAAGTCAGGTCTTGTGGGCAAAAAGATAGCAGCCACACTGGCATCAACAGGCACTCCTGCATTCTTCCTTCATCCTGCTGAGGCAAGCCATGGCGACCTCGGAATGGTTACAGAAAGAGACATTATTATTGCTATATCGAACAGCGGAGAGACCGAGGAACTTATAGGGCTGATACCTTTTCTAAAAAGGTTTAGCATTAAGCTAATCTCTATGACTGGGAATTCAAACTCTACACTTGCAAAGGCCTCTGATGTAACACTTGATATATCTATTAAAGAAGAAGCTTGCCCAATGGGTATTGTGCCCACTGCATCAACAACTGCAACCATGGCAATGGGTGATGCCCTTGCAGTAGCACTCCTCATTAAGCGGGGTCTGAATGAAAAGGACTTTGCCTTCTTCCATCCCGGGGGGAGCATCGGCAAAAAGTTTTTTATTAAGGTGAAAGACCTTATGCATACCGGGGATGAAATCCCGAAGGTTTTCCTTGAAACTCCAATGTCAAAGACAGTGATAGAGATGTCTTCAAAAAGGCTTGGCCACACCATTGTCTTGGGCAATGAAGGCAGGATCGCCGGAATAATAACTGATGGAGATTTAAGAAGGGGGATAGAAAAATGGGGCGGGAGGCTCTTTGAGTTGACTGCAGGAGAGGTCATGACGATAAACCCGAAGACAGTATCTGAAGAAGAACTTGCAGCAAAGGCATTATCCATTATGGAGAGCTATTCAATTACAGCCCTCATTGTGCCGGATAATGAGGGAAGACCCATCGGCATCATCCACCTGCATGATATTTTGAAACAGGGAATAGTTTAACCCAAAATGTAATTAATCATGCTAAACGTCATTCCCGCTTGTCGTTCCAGCTTGTCTATCCCGAATGCTTTCGGGATTTCTTTAAGAAGGATTCCGAACAAGTCGGAATGACGGAGTAGGCGAGAAGGATTCTGGACAAGCCCGCCTCAGGCGGACAAGCCGGAATGACATGAAAAATTTTATAAGTTTCGATAGAGATCGATAAATAATTATTTATGAAGAATATACTTTTTGCGATATTGTTTTTAACGGTTGTAACTTCCCTCTTTGCCCAGACAGAGACAGAGGTCTTACTCAGGTTTAGTAAACAGGAAAGTCTGATACGGATTGTGCTTGAAACTGCTGAGGAATCGTTTATTAAGAAAACAAACATTGTTACTTTGCCATCCCAGATAAAGATAGAATTCCCCGGCCCATTCAACCTGACAGTCCAGAAGAATTTTCCCCTTGAGGCAGTGCCAGAAGATAGATTATTAGTAATAAATCTGAAAGAACAGGGCGAGATAAAAATCTTGAGGCTCCCTTCTCCCCCAAGGCTTGTATTCGATATCCAGACAGTAGAGAAGCAGCCCGTACTCATTCTCTCTAAGGTCTTTGTGCTTGATGCAGGACATGGGGGTTATGACTTCGGGATTACTGCCGGAGACGCGAGAGAAAAAGATATAAGCCTGAATCTGGCTAAGGATTTAGATGTAACCCTTTTAAGGAAAGGTAAAAGAGTCTTTCTTACGCGTAAAGTTGACCAGTATATGTCGCTTATTGACAGGATCAATTTTGTTAACCAGAAGAAACCTGATGTATTTATAAGTTTACATTCTTCGATGTCTAAGAATTTTGTCCTTTACGTTCCCGTGATCAAAGATTATAGCTCTGATGAGATGGTTGATTTTTACAGTCTTTCATCAAGGCAGAAAAAATATATCAGAAAAAGTAAGGCCCTTTCGGATAGCATCGGAAAGGCGATAAAAGATGAGTTTAAGGTAGATGTTATTTACAGGGAAATGCCTCTCCCTATACTTAATTCCGCAGGTGCACCTTCTGTTTTAATCGAATTCCCTTCTCCTAAATTTATGGTTTACGACCAGCAGATTAGAACAAGATTTGTGAATTCAGTTATTAATGGAATTGCAGCATATGGACAATAACATTACAAAATTTAGATTGCAAATTGCAAAATTCAAAATTAATACTAAAGACATTTTGCATTTTTCATTTTGCATTTTCTATTTTGCATTGGAACGAATTTCGCTATGAATATCAGGAAGTTATCTGCTATAATATTGCTGGTATTACTTCTCCTGGGTAGTGCTACTATAGGATATTTTTATTTTTCGAAGGTTTTTTCTAAGAAGAGGCCTGCCGCTGAAGAAACAGTTGGGATACCAACTAAGACAGAAGACTCTTTTTCTCTGAGAATTTATTATCCTGTAAATAATCGACTTCAGATGGAAGAGAGAAGACTTCCGAGGAGGACTACGCAGATAGCAATCGCAGAGGCTACTATTGAAGAATTCCTTAAAGGACCTGCGGGTGCAGCGGTATCAAATATACCAAGGGACTCAAGACTTCTCGGTCTTTATAGAGATACGGACAGGATACTTTATGTTGATCTATCAGACGAGTTCAGGAGGAATTTCCATTGCGATGCTGTTACAGAATTCCTTATTCTTAAGGGTCTGTATGAAAGCCTTATTTCAAATATACAGGACATACAGGATATAAAGGTCCTTATAGAAGGGAGGGAGATAGAGACACTCGGAGGCCATCTTTATCTCTCATATCCTTTAAAAGATATGGTTTCATGTGAATATCAGCGCGATTAAAATAAACCACTCTCGCTATTCGGGTCTCCAGACCTGCTGAAGGGAGGATTGTCAGGTAAATATGGATAATAAAAACAGACCGATTGGTGTCTTCGACTCTGGAATAGGTGGACTCACGGTTTTAAAGGAGATAATAAGGGAACTACCCGATGAAAGCACTATTTATCTAGGCGATACCGCAAGGGTTCCATACGGAATAAGGTCACCGGAAACGGTCATTAGATATTCATTTGAAAACACAAGATTCCTTTTTTCAAGAGATATTAAACTCCTCGTAGTTGCCTGCAATACGGCATCCTCTGTCAGCCTCGATGCCATCAAAAGGAGTATCCCGATCCCTGTTATCGGGGTTATTGAGCCAGGGGCAAAGGCTGCTGTCAAGACCACAAGAAATAAAAGGATCGGAGTTATAGGCACAGAGGCAACAATAAAAAGCGATTCTTATACAAAGTCGATCAAAGTTATTGATAAAGATGTCAAAGTATTCGGTCTTGCCTGTCCTTTATTTGTGCCGCTCGCTGAGGAAGGGTGGACAGAGGGAGATATTGTTACCCTGATCGCTGAAAAATATCTCCATGAAATAAAAGATAAAGGCATAGATACCCTTGTACTTGGATGCACGCATTATCCTTTACTGAAAAAGGTTATATCCCGGATTATGGGTGAAGATGTTAGACCTATAGACTCAGCAATTGAAGTAGCACAGGAGATAAAGGCAATTCTTGAGATTGCTGGTTTGAAGAGGGAACAGAAAGAGAGGCCTTTAAGAGAGTTTTATGTAACTGATTCGCCTGAGAGGTTCATAAAGATCGGAGAAAGGTTCCTCGAAGATAAGATAGAGCATATAGAGCTAATTGCAGAACTCTAACCACAGAGGGCACAGAGTGTCTCAGTGTCTCTGTGGTTTATAATTTTCTGTGCATGAACAAATTACAATAACCAAATATTTTTTTCTTATTTTTATTAGGTGATTAGAGTTGGAGGGTATGGTATTGCGTTAAACGGTTACGAGGCCCGCCCTGTTAGATAATAATTACTATCTAACAGGGCTCGTATCGTAAAACCCCGCACCCCCACTTTCGCGGGGTGCGAGGACTGCGCGGGGGGCTTTCTGGGTGCGGGGTAAAACGTTTTTGGGTTACGTCTTTTACGAATGACTTAACCGACAGACGAAACGAGCCTCGTTACCCTAACCAATAGACGAGTATTTATTGGTCATTGGTGATTTGAAGAACGAGGGATAGATGAGACCTGATGGAAGGAAAAACAATGAGATACGTGACGTGAAGGTCCGTAAGAATTTCATAGGGACTGCTGAAGGTTCGGTACTTATTGAAATGGGAAACACAAGGGTGATATGCACGGCCACAATCGAGGACAAAGTCCCGCCTTTTCTGAAGGATCAGAAAAAGGGATGGATAACAGCAGAGTATTCGATGCTCCCCAGAGCAACTCAAACGAGGTTAGTAAGGGAATCCAGTACAGGCAGGATTAGTGGAAGAACCCACGAAATACAAAGGCTTATAGGTAGAGCACTCAGGTCTGTTGTTGACCTATCGGTCCTCGGCGAAAGGACTATATGGATAGACTGTGATGTAATACAGGCAGACGGAGGCACAAGGACATCAGCAATAACAGGTGCGTTTATATGCCTATCAGATGCAGTGAGATACGCACTGAGAAATGGGCTTATAGATAAAACACCTATCCAGGACTATCTTGCTGCCATAAGTGTAGGGATTGTTAATGGCGAGCCGAGGCTTGACCTCTGTTATTTAGAAGATTCTATGGCAGAGGTAGACATGAATATTGTAATGACAGGTAGCGGAAGGCTTGTCGAGATACAGGGAACTGCAGAGGGGGTACCCTTTTCAAAGGCAACATTAGACAGTCTTATAAAACTTGCAGAAGAAGGTATAAATAGCCTGATAGAGATACAGAAAAAGTTAATAGGGAGCGAAGTATTCAGTTACTGAAAAATCTTCTTTTGGTATGTTAAAATAAATTAATACAAATTCAAATATTCAGAATTCAAATAAATCGAGTTAAGTGCGGAAGCCTAAAAACGAGATTGCTTCACTTTGCTCGCAATGACAAGAAACGGTTTTTACCGTCATTGCGAGGAATCTCGAAAGCTTTCGGGATGACGAAGCAATCTCATAACGTAGTTGTAAACTACTCAATTGTTTAGGATTTTGGGTTTGTCTTTCAGGAGGTAATAGATTGAACGTCTATAGAAGTCTATTTGTCTGGTTATTGATTGGGGTTATGATAATAATCCTTTTCAATCTACTAAGTGCTCCCAGAAAGATGGAAGAGGAGATAATATTTTCTGAGTTTATGACTAAGCTCGAGGCGGATGAAGTTGGAGAAGTTATCATAAAAGCTAGTCATATAACCGGCCGGTTAAAAGATGGCAAAAGGTTCAAGACATATGCTGCAGAATATCCTGACCTTGTAAAGATTTTAAGGTCCAAAAATGTAAAGATTACGGCGAAGCCGGCAGAACAGAACCCGTGGTACTGGAACCTCTTTTTCTCATGGGGCCCTATAATCTTCCTCGCTGTTATCTGGATATTCTTCATGCGCCAGATGCAGACAGGTGGTAACAGGGCATTATCCTTTGGTAAAGCAAGGGCAAAGCTGGTTTCTGAAAAGTCAGTGAAGGTAACTTTTGCTGATGTTGCTGGAATAGAAGAGGCAAAAGGAGAGGTTCAGGAGATTATTGACTTTCTCAAGGACCCCCAGAAGTTCCAGAAGCTCGGAGGTAAGATTCCTAAGGGTGTGCTTTTAGTTGGAGCACCAGGAACCGGTAAAACCCTTCTTGCGAGGGCTATTGCAGGCGAGGCCGGGGTGCCGTTCTTCTCGATATCAGGTTCTGACTTTGTAGAGATGTTTGTTGGAGTTGGTGCATCGCGGGTCAGGGATCTCTTTGAACAGGCAAAGAAGAACGCACCATGCATTATTTTTATTGATGAGATAGATGCGGTTGGTCGTCATAGGGGAGCAGGCCTGGGCGGAGGCCATGACGAACGTGAGCAGACTCTCAATCAGCTCCTCGTAGAAATGGATGGCTTTGAAAGCAATCAGGGAATTATTATCCTCGCAGCTACAAACAGGCCTGATGTCCTTGACCCCGCGCTTCTAAGGCCGGGAAGGTTTGACAGACAGGTGGTTGTGCCACAACCTGATGTAAAGGGAAGGCTTGAGATACTCAAGGTTCATACAAGAAACATCCCGGTTGATGTGAGGGTAAGCCTTGAGCAGATAGCACGTGGAACACCTGGTTTTTCTGGTGCTGACCTTGCAAATCTTGTTAATGAGGCAGCTTTGCTTGCGGCAAGGAAGTCAAAAAGCAAGGTAGAGATGTCTGATTTTGAGGCGGCAAAGGACAAGGTACTGATGGGCGTGGAAAGAAAGAGCATGATAATAAGCGAGGCTGAGAAGAGGAATACCGCCTACCACGAGGCAGGCCATGCACTTGTCGCAAAGCTAACACCAGGCACTGACCCAATACATAAAGTTAGCATCATTCCGAGAGGAAGGGCCCTTGGAGTAACACAGCAGTTGCCTATAGATGACAGATATACATATTCTAAAGACTATCTTATGAAGGCCCTGTCGGTTCTTCTCGGGGGCAGAGCTGCAGAGGAGATCGCATTGAAACATATGACCACAGGGGCTGGCAATGACCTTGAGCGGGCAACAGAGCTTGCAAGAAAAATGGTTACAGAGTGGGGCATGTCAGAGAAGCTCGGACCCCTTACTTTCGGGAAAAAGGATGAACAGATCTTCCTCGGGAGAGAGATCGCAAAACACAAGGATTATAGCGAAAAGACAGCAATTGATATAGATGAAGAGGTTAAGAGGATAGTGATTGAGGCATACAATGCATCCAAAGGACTCCTTATAGAAAACCACGACCTCCTCGACGCACTTGCAAAGGCACTTCTCGAAAGGGAGACCATGGATGGAGCAGATATTGACGCAATCATCCTGGAAGCGGAATCAAAAAGGACAGTCCACGCCTGAGACTTACTAACCATAAAAATACAGTTCAATATTATAAACACAGAGGCACAGAGAACACGGAGTAAAGAGTTATTTTTAGGAGCTAATTTTACGTAAATTTATTTTTATTCTCAAATTTCTCTGTGTCTCAGTGTCTCTGTGGTTATTTAAGAAACTTTTAGAAGCATCGAGCCAGTTGAAAGGCCAAGTTCTTTAGAAACCACATCACATTTTGATTGGAAAAGAAAGAATATTTTCTTTTCAGTATCGATGAGTGTCTCGAAGTTGCCCTGTCCTTTGCTTATTACAAGTTGAGCATCTTTGAATGTCTCCTGAAATTTGGAGGATGTCCACTCGAGAATTGTGCCTACAGCGTCAGAGCCATTGTCAATCACTTCGCATACCTCTGTGAGGCCTGATTCTACGGCGTCCTCCATAGTGGAGTCATTGATAACGGGTGAACTCTTGACGACCGCTTTGACTTTCTTACCGAGAGAGCGTAAAGTCTCTATAAGAAGTCTATCAAATACGATCTCCCCTGCATTATCTGTCAGGTAAAGGATTTTATCTGTAATGGAGACAGCATCTCTGAATGCGCTGTAGTTATCTACAGCCAATGGGTTGTTAAGTGCCTTGCGGATAGCACCCTCGATATCTACTGAGGTAAATATTCCGAAGTCTATTACATTTCCTGCAATTGCAAGCCTTGTTGCTGTCCATAAGGTGTCAGGACTTTTTTCAATAATAGTTTTCAAGGAAGGATATAGCCCGAGTGCAACCTGGTTATATTCTGATTTTATCTCCTTGAATGGGTCTTTCCCGAGCAACTGCCTTATATTTCTGTGTATAAATGTGGTTGCATAAGCAGGTGGTTTCGAGGTATCAGCCCTCTGGATATCTGCGAGAATGCTTTTTAAAATAGCCTTCTGTAATGATTCGTCTTTCGTCCCGAGTCTGAGGGCAATAACAGACTGCCTCAGGAAGCAAGGGAAACAATCGAGATGTACTCTCATTTTAGTTCCTCAGGACAAATCTCTGTCACGTACCCTCCAGTCCAATATGTTCAAATAACCAAACACCAATAACCAAATTCCAATTGCCAATAAATTCTCGTCTATCGGTTACGGTAACGAAGCCAGTTTCGTCTGTCGGTTAAGTTATTCGTAAAAGACGCAACCCAAAAACGTTTTACCCCGCACCCAGAAAGCCCCCCGCGCAGTCCTCGCACCCCGCGAAAGTGGGGGTGCGGGGTTTTACGATACGGGCCCTGTTAGATAGTAATTATTATCTAACAGGGCGGGCCTCGTAACCGTTTAACGTCATACTATATACATTATCTGGTTATTGTAATTTGGTTATTGGTGATTTTAGTTTGAGTGCCTTTTCCTCCACCTCTTCAGCCATCCTTTTTTTATAGTTTTTCAGCCTTTCTGCAACCTCTGGATCTTTTCTGCCGATAATCTGGGCTGAAAAGATCGCAGCATTTTTTGCACCTGCCTTGCCTATCGCCATTGTCGCAACCGGCACCCCAGGAGGCATCTGGACTATAGAGAGAAGGGAGTCAAGGCCGTTAAGAGGTGATGCATCTATCGGCACGCCTATCACAGGGACGATTGTGTGCGCCGCAAGTAATCCAGCTAAATGGGCTGCCATACCAGCACCTACGATAATAACCTCGGTGCCTTTCTCCTCAGCCTCTAATGCAAGTCGTATTGCACGTGCAGGCGTCCTGTGTGCAGAGGCAATAGTCATCTCACAGGAAATTCCAAGCTCCTTGAGTATCCTATCTGCCTCTTCCATAACAGGCATGTCAGAATCACTTCCCATGACTATCAAAACCTGTGGCCTCATATATTCTCCTTAAATTATAAATTACCAATGACCAACTACCAAATAAGCTCCAATTACCGATAAATACTCGTCTAGCGGTTACGGTAACGAAGCCAGTTTCGTCTGTCGGTTAAGTTATTCGTAAAAGACGCAACCCATAGACGTTTTACTATACGGGCCCTGTTAGATAGTAATTATTATCTAACAGGGCGGGCCTCGTAACCGTTTAACGTCATACCTACCCTGTATCTCTCCTTATCCAATATCCTTTCTGTAGTGCATCCCATCGAAATGTATCTTTTCTAATGCCTTGTATGCCTTTGCCCTTGCATCTTTTATGTCGGCCCCAGTAGCTGTTACGCTAATGACCCTGCCGCCTGAGGTAACAATGTCATCATTTTTAAATGATGTGCCTGCGTGGAATACGACCACATCTTTCATTGTTTTTACCCTTTCGAGCCCTGTTATAATAATATCCTTCTGGTATTTGTCAGAGTAGCCCCTTGAAGTAACTACAACGCATACCGATGCCTTCTGTCTCCATTCTATGTTTATGTCAGATAGTCTTTCCTCTATAATCGCTAATACAATGTCCATTAAATCTGTCTTGAGTCTTGGAAGGACAGTCTGTGTTTCCGGGTCACCAAAGACGCAGTTAAATTTTAGGACATAGGGTCTGCCTTTGTCTACCATCAGGCCTGCATAGAGGATACCCTTGTATTTTATGCCTTCTGAATTTAGTGCCTTTAGTGCAGGTCTCATTATTTTTTCCATTATAGAGGCCTCGAGTTCATTTGTAATGATAGGTGCCGGGCTATAAGCACCCATGCCTTTTGTGTCTGGACCTGTATTACCATTAAACATGCGCTTGTAGTTCTGTGAACCTGCGAGTGGCATAATGGTCCTTTCATCAGTAAATACCATAAAAGATACCTCTTCACCTTTAAGATTCTCTTCAACGATTACCCGTTTACCTGCATCACCAAAGATTCTCTCCTTCATAATCAGTCTTAGGGCATCTATTGCATCTTCCACTGTGGAAGCTACAAATACACCATTCTCTTCGACAGATCCATCTGCCTTTATTACTATCGGGGTACCCTTTAACCTCACATAGTCCTCTGCATGGAGATAAGAGGTAAAGACTTTATATTCTGCTGTTGGAATCCGATAAAGCCTCATAAGGTCTTTTGCAAAGACCCTACTTGACCCGATCTGTGCAGCGGCCCTGTTAGGGCCGAATATCCTGCAACCTTCTTTCTCGAATGCATCAACGATACCTCTTGAAAGGATCTCTTCATGACCGACAATCGTCAGGTCAATCCACTCGTATTTCACAAAATCAACGAGCGCATCAAAGTCATGGGGACTCACATCTATGCACTCGGCAATCTCAGCTATGCCTGCATTTCCAGGACAGCAGTAAATCCTGTTAACATGTCGGCTCTGGGATAGCTTCCATACGATTGCGTGCTCTTTCCCACCTCCACCGATAACAA
>JBFMAM010000009.1:0-16245 GCA_040755805.1 Nitrospirota bacterium | reverse complement strand
CAGGCATGGCTTCACTCTCTGAAGAATCCCATCTGGCAGGAAGAGTAAAAACAGAACAACCTATCCTTGTGATACTCGGCAATCCACCATATTCAGGACATTCCTATAATGTGGGTGAATGGATTTCGAAAGAGATTAAGGTTTACTATTTTGTTGATGGTAAGCCATTAAAGGAGAAAAATCCTAAATGGCTCCAGGACGATTATGTAAAGTTTATCCGTTTTGGTCAGTGGAAGATAGACCAGGCAGGCGAAGGAGTTTTAGGATTTATCACCAATCACAGCTATCTTGATAATCCAACCTTCAGAGGCATGCGTCAATCTCTGATGAACAGTTTCAATGAAATTTATGTCTTGGACTTACATGGCAACAGCCTGAAAAAAGAAAGATGTCCTGACGGCTCTAAAGATGAAAATGTATTTGATATACAGCAGGGAGTAGCTATTGCTTTCTTTATAAAACGTCGTCCTGAGCTTGTCGAAGGAAAGAAAGGTGAAAAGAAGGGATGCAAGATTCATCATTCTGAGGTTTGGGGATTGCACGAAAAGAAATATGATTGGCTTTTAAAAAATGATATAAAAACAACAAAATGGCAAAAGCTGTCACCGAAATCAGAATTTTATCTTTTTATTCCGATGGAGGAGAAACTTTTAAAGGTTTATGAAAAATATTCAAAGATAACCGATATTTTCCCGGTAAATAGCGTGGGGATAGTTACCGCAAGGGATAATTTTGTAATTGATTTTGACAGAGAAGCACTTAAAAGACGATTCAGGATGTTTAGAGATGAAAAGATGCCTGATGAACTTATTAGACAAACCTTTAATTTAAAAGATAAATTGAATTGGAAACTAACATATGCAAGAGAAAAGGTAAGAAAAGATGAAGATTGGAAAGATTCAATCACTCAGATTTTATATAGACCCTTTGATATTCGATGGATTTTTTATCACGAGTCGGTTATTGAACGCGCCCGCAGAGAAGTCATGCAACACATGATGCATGATAATTTAGGATTGATTACTAATCGACAGGTGAATAGCGAATTCAGACATGCACTTTGTTCAAGTATGATTATTAATGATTGTACGGTATCATTAGAGACACGGGAACGCTCATATCTTTTCCCTCTTTACCTCTACCAAAAAAAATCCAATCCTCATAAAAAACACCCCTTCGGAAGTGTCATGATGCTGCTTGAACTACAAGCAGATTATGGGACAAAAAAGCCGAACCTGTCTCCAATAATAATTGAACAATTAACAACATGCTTTAAGAAAACGCTATCTCCTGAAGAGATCTTTTATTACATTTATGCAGCCCTCTATTCAAATATCTATCGTACAAAATATGCTGAGTTCCTGAAAATGGACTTTCCAAGGATTTCTTTTACTAAAGATTACAAACTATTTAGAAAGATGGCTGAATATGGGGAAAGGCTCGTTGATTTTCACATTCTTAAATCTATTGAACTTGATCCGCCGATTGCCAAGTTCCAGGGAAAAGGAGATAACAAAGTTGATAAGCTAAGATATGAAGAAGGGAAACTTTTCATAAACAATAAGCAATATTTTGAGGGTATTGAACCTATAGTCTGGGAATACCAAATTGGTGGTTATCAGGTCTGCGAAAAATGGCTGAAAGATAGGAAAGGAAGAAGATTATCACTTGACGATATAAAACATTACTGCAAGGTTGTTACAGCACTGGAAAGAACGATAAAAATTCAGAAAGAGATTGACGAGATTTATCCAGAGGTAGAAAAAGAAATAATTGAATTTGCTACAAATGACATAAATA
Source organism: Nitrospirota bacterium (assembly GCA_040755805.1). Taxonomy (GTDB): domain Bacteria; phylum Nitrospirota; class Thermodesulfovibrionia; order Thermodesulfovibrionales; family SM23-35; genus JBFMAM01. The sequence goes on along the minus strand of JBFMAM010000009.1, from coordinate 14,445 downwards.
AAAATCAACAAAGTATGGAAAAGACTCATAATGATTTATAGTCAGACTTAAGGCAAAATTGAAAAAATAACTTTCGAGTAAGAAAATCATAGCATTTTTGTCCATAATTCCCTCACCGAAAATTTTGGTTGAAACATTGTCTTAAGAGAAAGTATTTCTGATGCGAGCCGAATAGTTACGATTCTATCATGGAAAAGAAGATACTTACTGTATTCTTGACAATTTATAATAATGTAATAGTATAATATTGGAATAGTAAAAGGAGGCAAGGAACAATATGGCAAGGGCAAAAATTATAACAAGCACAGGTTCTAAAATAATGATTGAAGGCACCACAGCTGAAATAAAAGAAATAATTTCAGCTGTTAAACAAAGCGAAATATCATCTCAGAAAAAAATAGTAACTAAGGAACGAGGAAAAGGACAAAAAAAAGACACGGCAACAGACATGATATTATCATTTAGAGAATCTGGTTATTTTAATAAACCTAAAAATCTGTTAGATATAAAGAGAGCATTAGAGGAGCAAGGTATGATATACCCCTTAACTACATTATCGCCCATTCTCTTGAAATTGGTCAGGAAGAGATTAATTGGTAGAATTAAATTGGACAAAAAATGGTGCTATGTCAAAAGGTGAGGAGGTAAAAAATGTTTAAAAGAAGTGAAGTTGAAGGTATAGCTTCCCTGATTCAAGAAGCTGAGCACTCTGTTAAAGATATTAAAGACCCTCAAATGAAATTGATAGCCTTTGGAGAGGTTATAAAATTTTTGCTTTGGGGTAGATCTCAGACTTATGCTAAAAGGTTTAGGAAGAAAACTCTAAGAACAACCGGTACTGCAAAGCTTCGTAAAAGCAAAAAAGATGAAGGTACAATGCGGTGGCTTGAAGAACTCAAAGAAGAAAAATATTTTGAAAAACCGAAGAATACAAAAGAAATATTAACAGCTCTTGGGGAGAGAGGACATCATCTTAAACCAAGTGATTTGACATGGCCCTTACAGGAGTGCACAAAAAGGAGAATTCTTCGTCGTAAGAAAATGACACCAGTAGAAGGAAGAAAACCAGTTTGGCATTATTCTAATTGGTAGGAGTGATTTCCCTTGAATAGTAGAAAGAAAGACATTGTAGTTAAACGGATACGAGATATTGTTGTTGAAATAGATAAAGTATGCAAAACTGCCAGGAAACATCGCAAATCTTTATCAGGCGATAATTGGTATGGTAATAAGTTTGATGAACTACGATCTAATCTAACTCAGACAATAAAGGAGTTAAAATCGATATTTGAAAACATTGGAAGTCCTTATCTAAAAGAAGCAATCAAATTACTTGAGCCAAACTTTGAGGCACTGGTTAATCCTTACACGGTTCAGAAAGATCGCTCTTCCGCTAAAAAACAATTGCTTTTTATTATGCATTCTCAAATAGAACCCCACATCGGGGATAGTAAGATTAGCAAGGTTCCTAAGACAGATACCGTTATCCCAATGGCTATTGCAAAAGGAACAAGGGGCTATATTGAAAAAATAGCTTTGCAAGCTAATGGGTGTTATGAATCAGGCTGGTTTGATGCCTGTGCTGTCATGATTCGCAGGATAGTTGAAACCCTTATAATAGAATGTTTTGAATATTACAAAATTGCCGAAAAAATAAAGGATTCAAACGGGAATTATTTTTTCCTTAAAGATTTAATTGATGCTTGTTTAAAAGAAAACGCTTGGACATTAGGACGAAATACAAGAAAGACTCTACCGAGCTTAAAAGATATCGGCGACCTATCGGCTCATAGTAGAAGATATTTAGCAAATAAATCAGATATCGATAAGATACGTGATGGACTTAGGGTTGCTGTTGAGGAGCTTATTCACTTATCAAAATTAAGAAGTTAAAGGATTACTAATCCTTAAGTAAAAAATCCATAGCAATTTTAACCCTTATAATACTAATTCCGATCATTATCTATCTCCTATGGCCTTCTGATGAAAGCAGGATAAAGAAACTTTTCAAGAAAGGTTCTAAGGCAATAGAAAAAGAAGACCTTTGGTGTGTGAGGCTGTGATACAATAGTTAAAAATTAGAAAGTTTGGGATTAAACTAAGAGGGAGGAACCATGATTCTTATTGATTATGACATCATTGTTTTCAAAGAAGACGAGACATATGTGGCATATTGCCCCGAGCTTGATGTTTCAAGCTGTGGAAATACTGTTGAACAAGCAAAGGAAATGCTAAAGACTGCAGTGAAGTTATTCCTTGAAGAAGCGGAAAAGATGGGAACCCTTGAAATTATCCTGGAGGAATCAAGATATAAGAAGGATGCAAGCGGGCGATGGCTGCCACCAAAACTTATTGCAACTGAATTAGTGAGCATATCATAAAATGCCCAAAATCATTCCTATACCAGCAAGTAAGTTACGAAAAGTGTTTGAAAAGGCTGGATTCAAATGTGTAAGAATTGAGGGTGATCATTTTGTGTATACAAAACAAGGAGTTATAAGACCTGTTGTTATTCCTGATTGGGATGAGATACCTGTATTCATAATCAAAAATAATTTAAGGACTGCTGGGATCACGAGGGAAGAATATTTTTCTCTGCTGAAAGAAGTATAATACCCCAAAATATATCTTGCCAATTTATTTGGAAGTAAGTTTCGTGGATGGTGAAAGGCCTTGAGTAGAAAATCCATAATACTTTTATTCCTTCTAATCCTAACCCCGATAATCCTCTACCTCCTATGGCCTTCTGATGAAAGCAGGATAAAAAAGGTTTTTAAGGAAGGGGCTAAGGCAATTGAGAAAGAAGACATTGATGGTGTGATGGCAAAGGTATCTTTCAATTATCGTGATGATTATGGACTGACATACCTTTATCTAAAGGAATCAATGAAATCAGAATTCCAGCAGATGAATGATATTACGATTGAATACGAAAACCTCAAGATAAAGGTTAATGATGCATCTGCCACAGCAGATATGGATGTGAGGATTATAGCAACTATGGGTAATGAGACAGGTTATATTGTTGGTGATGCAGCGAAACCCGTTCATCTCAAGTTTACACTCGAAAAGGAGAGGACGAAGTGGCTTATAACAAAGACCGAAGGGCTAAACCATTTGAAATCTTTTTAACTAAAACAATGTAATATCATTTTTCCCACAGTCCTCATTTAGTAATCCCCCCTTGCCCCCCTTTAGTGAGGGGGGAGGGGGGATTTATGGGTATACAAAATCATGAATCTCTGTGCTCTCTGTGGTTTTTTAAATGAGTTTTTAAGGTATAATATCTTAAGGGCCGAAGTGGCGGAACTGGCAGACGCGCCAGGTTCAGGGTCTGGTGGTCGAAAGGCCGTGCGGGTTCAACTCCCGCCTTCGGCACCATCAAAGTAGGATTAAAGGGGTTAAGGATTCAAGGGGTATAGTAAAATGCTTAAGAATTGCAATAAATATTAAGTTTGGCAAAGAGAACATCAATTTTAACACTCGAACCCTTGAACCCTCGAATCCTTGAATCCTTTTTGAATCCTCGACCCCCTTTAAAAAATATTCGTAAGAAAAATCAAATTTTTAAATGGAGGGAAAATGAAACTTACCCATCTCGATAAAGAGGGCAGGGCAAAGATGGTTGATGTTACCGAAAAACCGTCTACCCAAAGGGAGGCTGTTGCGAAGGGGTCTGTTTATATGAAATCCGAAACCCTCGAACTTATAAAAGATAGAAGGATTCCGAAAGGTGATGTATTCTGTGTTGCAAAGGTTGCAGGCATAATGGCAGCAAAGAAGACAAGCGAGCTTGTCCCAATGTGCCATCCACTTAATATTACCTTAATAAATATAGACTTTAATCTCGACAGCAAAAATAGCAAGGTAGACATAGAGGCATATGTAAAGATTTTGGGCCAGACAGGGGTCGAGATGGAGGCCCTGACTGCTGTATCTGTGGCTGCTCTAACTATTTATGACATGTGTAAGGCGGTTGATAAAGAAATGGTTATTTCAGACATTATGCTTATGGAGAAACGAGGCGGAAGAAGCGGAGAATTCAAAAGAAAAACCAAAAATCTAAGATAATTTATTAGCTATTTGTATCTCTTCACCTCAAATCTGTAAATCTCTACTTCCTCTTGAGGTAATATACCTGCCTTCATCCTTGTTATCCTTAACTGTTCCTCGACGGTATCAACTCCCTCGAGGTCAGGCAGCAAGAGTCCTTTCCTCCCTCCACTTATAACGATTACCCCATATTTTTTAGGGTCAAGCTCAGCGATGTCTTTTACCTTCTCAGGAGGCAAAAGGACATCGACAGAATATACGAGTTCCCTGAGCTCGTCTTTCTCTACAGGGGAAAACCTGTAGTCCTGGGTTGCAGCAGATATTGCGTTTCTTATTGTCTCGAGGGCAATGTTCTCACAGGTCGGCATATATGTCCCTATGCATCCCCTGAGCTGCCCATGTTTTTTAAGAGAGACAAAGACACCTGCCTTTTCAATCATTTCAGGCGGTATTGGTTCAGGTGGTTTTATAATCCTACCTTCCCTGATATATGTCTCTACTGTCTTCTTTGCAAGCTCAACAAGGAGGTGCATCTATTTCCCTCTGAGGAGTGTATAGTCAGCTACTGTGAATAGTGCTTCCTTTGCAGGTGAATCAGAAAAGACTGCAAGCTCTGCCTTTGCATCAGTGACAAGATGCCGTGCCCTTTTAAAAGATAGTTCTATCACATTATATTTTTTGAAAAGCTTTAGAATCCTTTTATGGCCGCCTTTTGCGAACCCATTATTTATTACCTCCTTAACCTCTTCTACCTCAGTATCTGATGCGGTCTTCAATAGATATATGAGTGGGAGTGTTATCTTACCTTCTTTAAGGTCCTTGCCGAGGTGCTTGCCAAGTTTACCCTCATCTGCCATATAGTCAAGTATATCATCCGCCATCTGAAATGCAATTCCTGTCTTCATCCCGAAACGTGCGAGTGCATTCTCCATATCTTCGGACAGGGAACCCATGATTGCACCTATTCTACATGCAGCAGAGATTAGAGCACCGGTCTTCGCAGAGATAATATCAATATATTCCTCTTCTGTTATATCAGGGTCTCCTGTCTTGGTAAGCTGTAGAATTTCACCTTCTGTCATCCTTGTTGTTGCCTCAGAAAGCGTCTCCATGATCCTTTGATTTTTCTGCATTACAGCAAGCCTCAGGGCATTGGAATACAGGAAATCACCAACAAGTATTACAATCTGATTACCCCATATAGAATGGGCTGGAGATTTGCCCCTTCTTATTTCAGCACCATCAACAACATCGTCATGCAGCAGGGATGCAGTATGAATTGATTCAATAATCCCTCCAAGGGTTGGACGTGCATCTCCTACATAGCCTGCTATCTCCGCACTTAAAATCAAAAATAGCGGTCTAAGTCTTTTACCACCGCTATCTATGAGGTACTTTCCAATAAGAGGGATCGGAGAGACATTGCTTTTGAAGAGGTCTTTAAGCCTTTCTTCTACAATCTTTAGTTCTGGTTCGTATAATCCAAAAACCTCTTGAAAATCCATTTTTGATGGTATGATAGTTCCTGTTTTAAAGTCAAGGGGCATAAGTCCTCTATATATCTTTGTTGGGTTTAAGCCTGAATTTTTCGAGGTTGATATTATCCTTCACCAGCTTCTTTAAATCCCCGGGCCTGAATGCTCCCTTTTCAGTAATTATGGCAGTTACATATCTATGAGGAGTTACATCAAAGGCAATGTTTCTTATCTTTACACCGTCAGGTGCGATCTGAATCCTGCCTCCTCTGCCATATATATGGGTAACCTCCTCAGGGCCCCTTTCTTCTATAGGTATGTCTCCTCCCGAGTTGATGGAAAAATCGATACTACTGATGGGTGCAGCCACATAGAAAGGGATTTTATGCTCTTTACAAAGAACAGCTAATGTATAAGTTCCAATCTTATTTGCTACATCGCCATTTCGTGCTGTCCTATCAGTCCCAACAATCACGAGGTCTACCTCCCCCATTTTCATCAGGGTACCTGATGTACTATCAGTAATGAGGGTAATAGGTATTCCTTCCTGCATAAGCTCCCATGCCGTAAGCCTTGCACCTTGAAGCACTGGTCTCGTCTCATCAACGAAGACCTCAAAATTCTTACCCTGCTCTCTTGCGACGAACATTGGTGCAGTCGCTGTACCATATCCGCCTGTTGCGAGGGACCCTGCATTGCAGTGGGTGAGGATTGTATCGCCATCTTTTATAAACTCTGCACCCCATCTACCGATCGCCTTATTCACCTCGATGTCCTCTTCAAGTATCCTCTTTGCTTCCTCTATGAGGAGTCCTTTTAATCTGTCGACCGATTCATCCCTTCTACTCATAAGTAAACCTCTTATCCTTTCTATGGCCCACCTTATATTCACCCCAGTAGGTCTTGTAGAAAGCATTTCATTAAATATGGGTTCAAGTCCTTCCATGAATTCATCAAAATTCTTTGCCTTTATATCCTGTGCTCCGAGGGCTATGCCCATCGCTGCTGCAATACCAATGGCAGGTGCTCCCCTTATCCAGAGCTTTTTAATACCTTCCGCAACCTGTCTATAATCAGTGCACTCAACAAAGGTAACCTCAAGAGGCAATTTTGACTGGTCAAGCATGATTACCTTTCCATCAATCCATTCTATTGCCTTTACCATTTAACTCTTTAAACGCGCGGTATTATGGCTGTTATAAGTACAAAGGCGGTCAGCGTTATCAGAACTATCACTGTTCCCCATGAAATGTAGTTGTAACTCTTTGGGTTGACGTAATCCCCCATTATTTTTCTGTTATTCACCAGCGAAATTGCATAGAGTAATACAAAGGGAAGCAGCATACCATTTACAACGGATGCTAAAATCATGAGTAGTACAAGGGGTGCACCAGGGGTTAGGATCAGCAAGGTAGAAACAACTATAATGGCAGTGTATATATGCATGAACTGAGGAGCCTCCCTGAATGTTTTATTAACGCCCCTCTCCCAACCCATAGCCTCGCATATGTAGTAGGCAGTTGCAAGGGGAACAATTATTGCGCCAAGGAGGGAGCCATTTGCAAGGCATAGGGCAAAGATAAGGGATGCATAATCTCCAGCAAGTGGCCTGAGTGCTACCGCTGCCTCTGATGCCTCATGTATCCTTATACCATAGGGGAAGAGGGTTGCTGCGCAGGTTACTATAATGAAGAAGGCAATGATGTCTGTCATGGAACACCCTATTATCACATCAAGCCGCGATACCTTGTAGTCCTCTTTTCTTATGCCTTTCTCTGCTATGGATGACTGGAGGAAGAACTGCATCCAGGGGGTAATCGTTGTTCCAATGACACCTATACTCAACATAATAAATTCGGGGTTCCATTTTATCTGCGGAATAAAGGTATGGTTAAATACCTCAGCCCAGTTCGGTCTTGCCATAAACCCGGAGATGACATATCCAAAGTACAAGAGACATGCAACAAGGAGTATTTTCTCCGCCGCCCTGTAACTACCCTTTGTAACGAGAATCCATATAGAGATAGCGCCTATTGGAACCATTATATATTTGCTCAGGCCAAGGATTTCCATACTTGCTGCCCATCCTGCAAAATTACCAACGGTTGTTCCGAAATTTGCAATGATGAGAACCACCATCATATAAAATGTTGACCTGACGCCATAGTTCTCCCTTATGAGATCTGAAAGCCCCTTGCCCGTTATAGCACCCATCCTCGCAACCATTTCCTGTATTACAACAAGGGCTACGGTGGTCGGGATGAGTATCCATAAGAGGGTGTATCCGAAACGGGCACCTGCTACGGAATAGGTAGTGATACCGCTCGCATCGTTGTCAATGTTTGCGGTTATTATCCCTGGCCCCATTATAGAGAGGAATAATGCTGCTCTTTTTAGTAAATTCATCTGACTCTTAGCTCAAATGTTGTGTCTCTAAAAATTATCTTGTCATTCTTTTTAGGGGGCAAAAGGGGGACACGATGTCCCCCTTTTGCCCCGCTCACACCCTCCTCCTCTTGCGCTTAGCTGCTGGTGGCAGGATTCTGTCTATAATATCATCAATAGTAACAATACCGAGGAGATAACCTTCAGTATCAATGACCGGAAGGGCAACAAGGTTATATTTTGATATAATCTCGGCAACCTCCATCTCGTCGGTATCCGGAGTAACCGTTTTGAGTTTAGTTTCCATAATATCTGAGAGTTTCGCATTAAGATCAGCGAGAAGTAACTCCCTCAAGGAGATTACACCGATAAGTTTTTCATCGGCATCAATAACATAGACGTAATATACCGTCTCCACTTCCTCTGCATCTTTTCTGAAGTTCTCCATCGCTTTCTTTACAGTAGTTTCTGGAAGGTATGCTATAAATTCATTTGTCATTAATCCACCTGCTGTGTCCTCTTCGTGACTGAGTAGTTCCTGTATATCTTCGGCCTCTTCTCTCTCGATATTTTCAAGTATCTCCTTTGCCTTATCCATGGGAAGGTCGCTCAGGACATCAGCAGCCTCATCAGGAGGCATCATCTCAATTATGTCAGATGCCTTTTCTGTCTCCATTCCAGTTATTATTGCTGCCTGTACATCGGGCTGTAGTTCTGAGAGGGCCTCAGCAGCTGTTTCAACATCAAGGCCTTTAAAAAATGATGCACCTTCTTTATGTGAAACTTGACTTATTATCTCCGCTATATCTGCAGGATGAAGCTCAGCAACCATCTGCCTCGGAACAGTAAGGGATATTGTTGTCAGTTTTGGTTCAAGAGGCTGTATGTAATTCCAGCTTATAAGGTTATAAGGAAGATGTCTTTTAAATAGCCTCATTAGATCCTCTCCGCCTCTTTCTACACCGATCCTCCGCATAATCCCTCTCATGCCCACATCAACCGCTATGAGGACAGCCTCTGTATTAAGGCCTTCGAGCTTGACATCATTTACCCTAACGACCTTTGCACCGTTCACGTCAACTATCTGCTTATCAAGGATATCCCTGACTATCAAGAGGTCTTTTTCACTGAACTCATAAGGCTGAAGGGCCTCGCTGTAAACATTTGCAGAGATTATCCTCTTGTTGAATATATTCAGGTCAGTCCAGGGAAGGTTGAAAAGCCTCTTTTTCCTCGCTATTATCAGGGCAGAGATCTTCGGGAGTGGTTCGCCCTTCACAACCACCAGGTCTTTTACTCTCCCGATATCTTCACCTTTTGGGTCAAGAACAGGCTTTTTCAATATTTCACTAACAAAGAGTTCACCAAAGAAGGGCATCTCTCCTCCAACGCCTAAATTTAAAATTCTAACATCGAAATCCTAAACAAAATTCAAAAACCGAATGTTTGAGGTTCAGGTCGAGGTTAAGGTTAAGAATTTTCTTAGCCTTAACCTTAGCCTCAGCCTATCTATAAGTTTGACTTTTGGTCATTTGATATTGTTTAGAATTTAGAAATTAGATATAAATAAAGTATAGCTTACTGGTTTTTATTTCGGCAATAATTAATTGATAGCGTCCAAAATTTCAGCACCAAATTCGCACTTCAAGCCGAAATTTTCGATGCTTCCTTAACCCTTCGTTAGCCTTCCAACCCTTACACCAACAAGCCTCACCTTCTTTTTCAATTCTATCCTACCGAGGGCTTCAAAGGCTGATTTTCTTATGATATCAATTGAATCAGTAAAATCAGCGAGGGTCTTTGCCCTCGTGTGGGTCTCAAAATTACTAAATCTTATCTTGATCGTCACAGTCTTTCCCTTATAACCCGACCCCTTCATATTATCCACAACTTCTCTCGTAAGTTTTGCGAGGTTCTTAGCTATCGTATTCCAGTCATCTGTATCTTTCTGAAAAGTAATTTCTCTGCTCGTTGACTTTGGCTCCCAGTGCGTTATTACCGGGCTTTCGTCTATTCCCCTCGATGCCTCATTAAGATAATTACCATAGGATTTACCAAAATACCCTATAAGTTTTTCGAGTGAAATTGAGGCAAGTTCCCCTATTGTACTTATCCCCATATCCTTTAACCGCATCTCGGTTTTAGGACCGACACCCCAGAGTTTCCTCACGGACAATGGCCATATCAGCCTTTCGATATCATCTTCAGAGATTATAGTGAGGCCATCGGGTTTTTTCATGTCTGATGCGATCTTGGCAAGCAATTTATTTGGTCCGATACCTATAGAGCATGTAAGACCGACCTCTTCCTTTATCATCTCTTTGATTCTTCTTGCTATCTCTTCAGACTCCATATCCACATCTGTTATATCGAGGAATGCCTCATCAATCCCTACATCCTCTATTAGAGGGGTAATGCTTCGGAGTATGTCCTTTATCTTCTCTGAGACCCTTACGTACTCATCATAATCAACGGGGAGGAAGACAGCCTCAGGACATAACCTGTAAGCCCTTCTTAAAGGCATTGCAGAGTGAATACCGTACTTCCTTGCCTCATAGGATGCAGTTGATACTACACCTCTTTTTGTCGGATCACCATCACCGCCTATGATGACAGGTTTGCCGACCAGCTCCGGATGTCTCTTCTGCTCAACAGCAGCAAAAAAGGCATCCATGTCTATATGGAGAATACGCCTCATGACTCCATGGATCACTTTACCTTGATAAATGGGTATTTTTCCTTCATCTCTCTGGTGATGAGACCGACCCCGGCACAATTTTCAATAGTCTCCACAATAATAATCTTGTTAGCCTCTTCAATATTGATCTGGGCCTGTTTCCCAGCCTTTGTAAGGGTCTCAAGGATGAAGGTATCCATTTCCTTTTCCACATCGAGACTCGAAATTTCACCCTTGTGCCCCCTTCTCTTGACCCGTACAAAAAATTTACTATTTTCTACCTGTTCAACATAAGGAGAAATAGCCTCCTTCAACTTGTCCTCAAAATCAGAAAGATCAAATTGAAAGGTCCTCTCTAAAGGAACGATCTGACTGAGTGGACTTAGTTTCCCCGGGTTTTCCCGTCGCAGGTTCTCCAGCGTCTCCAAAAAGGCACTCACGTCTTCCACACGGCCAATGACCACATCCCGATATCCGGAGCCCCTAAACTCCCCGTACTTGTTTAAAAGCCGTAGTAAATATCGTCCCTGTCTTCTAAAGGCTGTTGCCAGAATATTCCATTCCATCATAATTTTACCCTCCTGAGGAATTTCCTTTGCCTTCATCAAAGATTTATACCTCTTATGTAATCACAGAAAAATAAAACCTTTTTTGAATCACTGCGGACAAATAAGAACGGCTCCACGTCTTTGGCTAACTGTCTAAAATCTAAATCCTTACATCTCTCCAAAAGATTCTTTCTCAAATCAGTCATATCATTTTTTTAATGCATGGGGATAAGCTCCGATCCACTTTACGAAAGTCAAGTGGTGTTTAAGGCTATTGAAGAGTTTTTTATCGCCTGTGAGGAAAGGTAGATTCCTTGACTCGGCAATAGCTATATAGGCTCCATCATATGCGCTTCTACCGTACTTTACAGAGATATCAAAAATTCTGTCTTTTAAGTGATCAATACCTTCCTTAATAATCTCAATTCCAAGCATCTCGTTCATTAGCTCTTTTGCCATTTTCTTTGGAAAACGTGCCATTCTTGAGGCAACGAGACAGACATTGATTATTTCATAGGTAATAAGAGTTGGAGCATGAAATGTGATATTTCCCCTTGCGTAGTCACTAATAAGACTCTGCGCCTCTGTATGGCCTTCTTCATCAGGAAAGTAGGCTTTCAACAAAACTCCTGAGTCAATTACTATAGTCATTTCCTCTCTTCGAGCTCTTTCTTTGATGCTGCATAAACATCCTTCGCTTTAATGCCAGTTTTACGCATTTCTGTAGAAATTTCAAGCATCTTCAGATAAGTCCTCAATTTTCTCAGATCTGTATATTCTTTGTAAGGTAAAAGAGCTGCTACAGGCTGGCCTCGTTTAGTAATGACAATATCTTCATTTTTAGCCACAGATTCTTTTATAATGCTTGTGAAATCTTTTTTGCCATCAGATATGGTCACAATTTTTGTTGTCATATGAATACCTCTTATGGCTATATGATATGGTCATTATTAAATAAAGTCAAGATAATGTTAATTAATGAAGGCATAGAAATAATTAGAAAAAAGAGAGTAGCAGGCTCAAGATTATAAGACATTCTTCCTTGATTTATTCAGCAGTATTTCTGTAAGCTTTTAGGAAGGCCTTGGGGGATACCGGCCTCTCAATCAAACCTAAGGGCTCTACCTTAATGGCAAGCCATGACCCAGTTCTGTCGTTTGGACGGGGGGATGTAGGTAATTCAGGATTGGGTTTAGGATTTAATGTAATTGAGATAGGAAAGGCAAAAAACCGCCGAAAATGAAAGGCTTTGAGAAATATTTGGTAACGCTTTGATTATAAAATAGTATTTGAAGGAAAATCACGATGAAGGTATGCGAGATTTTTGCCAGCATTCAGGGTGAATCTACATACGCTGGATTACCTTGTGTTTTTGTCAGGATGACAGGGTGTAATCTCAGGTGCCCATATTGTGATACGACATATGCCTACGATGAGGGCAGCGAAATGTCTGAGGATGAAATTATTGAATCAGTGAGCAGTTATGGTATAGGACTTGTAGGGATTACGGGTGGTGAACCTCTGATGCAGGAGGGTAATTTTTCATTAATCAAGAGACTCCTTGACATGGGCTTTGTTGTTCTTTTGGAAACAAATGGGAGCATGAGCATAAAGGAGGTGGACAAAAGGGCAATTATCATCATGGACATCAAGACTCCTAAGAGCGGAATGTTTGAGAAGATGGACTTAGAGAATTTGAACTCTCTAAAAGTAGTTGATGAGGTGAAATTTGTGATTATGGACAGGGAAGACTATGAATGGGCAAAGGATTTAATAAAAGATTGCCGTTTATCTGATAAATACAAGGTCCTGCTCTCACCGGCCTTTGGTATTCTCTCACCGAAAGACCTTTCTCAATGGATTATCGATGACAGGTTGCCGGTTAGACTTAATCTTCAGATTCACAAGTATATCTATGGCCCTGATAAGAGGGGTGTTTGAGCAATAAAAGATCGGGCTCATTTTTAAAAATACAATATTATATAATTCAAGAGGTATAACTTTGGATAAACTTATTATTCGTGGCGGTAAAAGGCTTAAAGGTGAAGTCGAGATAAGCGGGGCAAAGAATGCAGCCCTTCCTACAATAGCGGCGTCTCTCCTTTCATTCGGCTCAAGCACCATAAGCAGGGTACCCAATCTGAAGGATGTCCTCACTATCGGTAAACTTCTTACATATTTTGGTGCAAAATTCCATTATGAAGATGGAAAGGCTGTCATAAATACAGAAGGGATTAGTATACTCGAGGCCCCATATGAACTTGTAAGGACAATGCGTGCATCGGTTCTTGTACTCGGACCATTGCTCACGAGATTCGGCAGGGCAAGGGTATCACTTCCAGGAGGGTGTGCTATCGGTGCAAGACCCATAAACCTTCATCTGATGGGCCTTGTAAAAATGGGTGCAAAGATAGTACTCGAATCAGGCTATGTCGTTGCTAGGGCAAAGAGACTTAAGGGCACGTCCATCTATCTTGATATACCAACAGTTACGGGGACTGAAAATCTGCTGATGGCTGCTTCCCTTGCAAAAGGTAAAACCTTATTGGAGAATGCTGCAAGGGAGCCTGAGGTAGTTGATCTTGCAAATGTCCTCATCTCGATGGGTGCAAAGATAAAAGGTGCAGGAGAGAGCATCATCGAGATAGAAGGAGTAGATGAATTAAAGCCCATACACTATTCAATAATCTCTGACAGGATCGAGGCCGGAACCTTTATGACGATTGCAGGTATTACAGGTGGTGATATTATTATTAAAGGGTGCAGGTTGGAACATCTTGATGCCCCGATGATGAAGCTTAAGGAGGCTGGTCTTACATTCGAGCATGTTTCAGGTGGTATCCGTGTAGTTGGCCCATCAAGGCCAAAGGCTGCTGATATAAAGACAATGCCATATCCTGGTTTTCCAACAGATATGCAGGCACAGTTTATGGCCCTTATGAGCGTCGCTGACGGGACAAGCATAATCAAAGAGACGATCTTTGAAAATAGGTTCATGCACGTTGCAGAACTCAGGAGGATGGGAGCTGACATCACAGTGGAAGGCGGGACTGCGACAGTGAAGGGTATTGTAAGGCTAAAGTCTGCACCTCTAATGGCGACTGATTTAAGGGCAAGTGCATCACTCGTTGTAGCAGCTCTCGCAGCAGAAGGGGAGACAACTATATACAGGCTTTACCACCTTGACAGGGGCTATGAGAAGATGGAAAAGAAGCTCCTGAAGCTCGGGGCAGATGTCAGGAGAGTAAAAGAATAAGGTTAAGGTTGAGGTTAAGAAAAATTCTTAACCTCAACCTTAACCTAAACC